>CAZYSF010000204.1:0-8783 GCA_964649635.1 uncultured Anaerolineales bacterium
GGTCGGAATCGGGCTGGGGGGATCCGAGCAGTCCTTCCCGCCGGAGTTGTTCACCGCCGTATACGCGGATGCGCGGCGGCTTGGTTTTCACACAACCGCACACGCCGGGGAGGCCGCCGGCGCGGCGAGCATCTGGGGCGCTTTGCGCACGCTGGGCGTGGAACGAATCGGGCATGGAACCCGGGCGGAGGAAGACCCGCAACTCATGGCGTATCTCGCGGAGAAACAGATTCCCGTGGAAATGTGCCCGCTCTCGAATGTCCGCACGGGTGTTATCGGCCGGATCGAAGCCCACCCCTTCCGCAGGTATTTCGACCGCGGCCTGCTGGTCACGGTCAGCACCGACGACCCGAAAATGTTCGGGAATTCGATCGCGGAAGAGTACCGGATTCTGGAAACGGTCTTCCAATTCACTCAGGATGAGATTCGACAGGTGAGGATCAATTCCATCAAAGCATCCTGGATGGAAGCGGCGAAGCAGAAGCGCATGCTGGCTTCAGCGCCGGATGCTCCCGGCGGCGGCGTAGTATAGTTGAGGCAGGAGACCGGGCATGCCCGTTTCAGACCCGATTGGAATTCTCATCGCCGACGATCACCGCATCGTCCGCGAAGGCTTGCGGTTGATCCTCGAGAGCCGGGAGGAATTCACGCTGCTCGGGGAGGCCGCCGACGGCGCCGAGGCCGTCCGGCTGGCGGCCGAACTGAATCCGGACGTCATCCTGATGGACCTGCGCATGCCGGGCATGGACGGGATCACCGCGATCGAAAACATCCGCGCCCGTGACCCGCAGGCGGCGATTGTCATCCTGACGACGTATAACGAAGACGACCTGATGGTCCGCGGTCTGCGGGCCGGGGCTCGCGGTTTCCTGCTGAAGGACACCGACCGCGAGACCTTGTTCCGTGCGATCCGCTCCGCCGCGCGCGGCGAAACCCTCCTCCAGCCGGAAGTGATTTCCAAGATTCTTGCGCGAACGACGGATGTGCCGGCCGATCCGGCGGCAACGGCCCGCACCCCCGCGAATTCCCGCGGAAGGGGCGATGCCGAAGCCGTTCTCTCCGATCGTGAAATCGAGGTTCTGGCCGAAGTTGCCGAAGGCCGGCGCAGCAAGGAAATTGCCGTCACACTCGGAATTACCGAGCGGACGGTCAAGGCTCATCTGGCGAGCATCTACAACAAACTCGGGGTGGATTCACGCGCGGCGGCGATTGCCATTGCCGCTCAAAAAGGCTGGTTAAACAGGCCAAAATAGCGGCTTTTCCCTTTTTTCTGTAACAAGACTGTAACTCCCCCGTAACCACCCAGACAAACTAATTTCCTAATATATCCCACAGACAACGGCATTCGAATAACTGCCGTGCCCGTTGGGAGTGGAGCCGTTCCATTATCCGTTTGGATGGAGGAGAGAAGCATATGGAAAATGAATGGATCACCATGTTCCGCGAGGTTAGGCAGCCGAATCCGCCGGTCGCGACGATTGTAAACCGCCTCGCCCCGGCAACCGTCCTGCCCGAAAAGTATGAGGACCGGCAAACGATTGAAATCTTCCGGGCCGTCCTCCGCAAACTGTTCGGATTGGAGTGCGAATCCGGCGTGGAATCAGAGAAACCCTTCCTGTTCATTTTGTATTCCGAGACCGGCGCGCCGATCGGCGCGGAGCCCGGCCGGACGGGACACCCCGGTTTTTCCGAAGTCATCCGCCGCGGGGTGACCCGTGGATCGAGGGGTCTGCCGCTGCAGATGGTCTGGGTCGAGGATTTATACGATGTCGGCGGAGATCCTGACGGGGAATATGTTCCGGACGGGGGAGCCGTAATCCGGTTCACCGGGATTCGACGCGACGGCGCCGACCTAGCCCTCGTCAGCGGGAATATCCATCGCATGGGATCCGAACCGCGCGGATTTGAGTACGTCGTCGAAAAGAAAAACGGATTTTGGATGGTGAGGAGCTCTTATCATCAGTGGATCAGTTGAGGGGATATCGGGGGGATTCGCGACGGAGGTGCGCTTCCCGGAAAACGAATTCCGGGAAGCGCACCTTTTGGCGTTTCTTGCGGCGAAGCTTCTGTTTCGCGGCATGGGATCACGCCCCGTCTGTTCCGGCGGGGCGTTTTTGTTTAAAAATGGGCCTATCCGGGGTACAATCCATTCAGCGGAACAGCCCATCTTTATGCATATCCTCCTCATCCACCAGGTATTCGTGCGGCCGGAAGATCCGGGCGGTACGCGCCATTACGAGATGGCGCACCGGCTTGTGCGTTCCGGCCATAAAGTCACCATCCTGGCCAGTCCATATTCCTACCAGACCGGTCAGCGGGTCACCGAGCAGAACCGGGAGGTGCTTGAGCCGGGTCTGGAAGTCATCCGTTGCCGGGTGCTGGGAAGCGCAAACCGCTCCTTCCTCTGGCGCACAATCGGTTTTTTTTCCTTCATGCTATCCTCGTTCTTCGAGGGACTGGCGCAGCCAAAGGTCGACCTGGTGTGGGGGACCTCGCCGCCGCTGCCGCAGGTGGTCACCGCCTGGCTGACCGCCCGGATGAAGGGCGCGAAATTCCTGTTTGAAATCCGCGATTTGTGGCCGGCGTTCGCGATCCAGCTTGGCATCCTGAAGAACCCGATCCTGGTCCGGCTCGCGCTCCTCCTGGAGGGCTTCCTGTACCGCCGGGCGGACCGGCTGGTCATCAACTCGCCCGGCTTCATACGCCATCTGGAGAGCCGGGGTGCGAAGCCGGAGAAGATCGTCCTGATCCGCAATGGAGTCGATCCGGCGATGTTCGACCCGACTTCGGAAGGGGCCAGTTTCCGCGCGATGCATGAGCTGGGGGAAAAATTCGTCGTGTTGTATGCCGGCGCGCATGGGATCTCGAATGATCTGACCGTCCTGTTGGACGCGGCCGAACTTCTGAGGGGCGACCCGCGGATCCGCTTCCTCCTGGTCGGTGACGGCAAGGAAAAACCGAACCTGGTGCTGCGCGCCACAGAACGCAAACTGGACAACGTGCTGTTCCTTCCGCCGGTGGCCAAGCACGGCATGGCTGAGGTGCTGGCCGCGAGCGATTGCGGGATCGCGATCCTCAAGCCGATCCCGCTTTACGGCACGACCTACCCGAATAAGGTTTTCGATTACATGGCCGCCGGAAGGCCGGTGGTGCTCGCAATCGACGGGGTAATCCGCAAGGTGGTGGAGGAAGCCGGGGCCGGCACGGCGGTGCCGCCCGGGAACGCGCGGGCGCTGGCGGACGCGGTTCGCGGCCTGGCCGATGATCCTTCCGCGGCGCGGAAAATGGGAGCCCGCGGCCGGTCCGCGGTGGAACGCGGATTCAGCCGCGAGGAACAGGCGCGCGAAATGGAACAGCTGATGCGGGAGATGGTCCCGGCCAATGAAATAAAATCCCGGGAGCCGGCATGACGGCGGGAATCCGAAAACGCTTCGTGCGGTCATTCTGGGCGGCCCACAACTCGTCCGCCGCCGTGCGAAAGACGGTCGGATCGCTTCTGGCGGAGATGGGCGGCGGTCGCGGGCTTAATCTGGGTTGCGGCGATACGCGGCTCGACCGGCGGCTGGTGAATTTCGATCTCGTCCGCACCGGGGCGGTCGACGTCCTCGGGGATGCGCTGGCGCTGCCGTTCCCGGAAGGGGAATTCGCGCTCGTCCTCTCGCAGGAAATGGTCGAGCACGTCCCCGATCCGTTCCGGGCGGTGCGCGAGATGGCCCGCGTCCTGCGCATCGGCGGCAGGCTCTATCTGCAGGCGCCGTTCATCATCGGGTATCACCCCGGTCCGGAGGATTACTGGCGCTTCTCCCGCGCCGGGATGAAGCGGCTGCTCGAGCAGGCCGGGCTGGAGTGCGTCCGGCTCGAGCCCGCAGTCGGCGCCGGGACCGGGATGTACCGGATCGCGGTCGAATTTTTCGCCGCGCTTCCAGCGCGCCTGCTTCCGTCGCTCTACCTTCCGGCCAAAGCGCTGGCCTCGGTGGCTTTCTTTCCGCTGGTATGGTTGAATGGAATCCTCGCGCGAGGAACGCAATCGGATCGCATTCCCGGAGGCTACTTTGCCATCGGCGTCAAAAAGCAAATCCCGTAAAGTGAATGTGCTGTTCACCAGCGCCGGGCGGCGCGTGGAACTCCTGCGCGCATTTCATGACGCCTACCGCGTCCTCCGCCTTAAGGGACAGATCGTCGTCACCGACATCAATCCGCTCTCGCCGGCTTTCCAGGTCGCCGATTTAACCTTCGAAGTACCGCCGTTCACCGATCCGGGATACGTCCCGGCACTGCTCGAGATTGTCAAACAGTCCCGCATAAAACTGGTGTTTCCGCTGATCGATCCGGATATCCCGATCCTGGCTGCCCATAAGCGGGATTTCGAATCCTTCGGGGCGCAAGTAATGACACCGGATGCGGGCGGCGCGGATACCGCGCGCGATAAATGGAAAACGCACCAATTCTTCCAGGCGCACGGCATCCCGGCCGCGCGCTCGTGGCTTCCCGGCGATCTGCGCGCGGCGAAACCCGGATTTCCGCTGTTTATAAAACCACGGCGGGGGAGCGCCGGGCTGGGCGCGTTCCGGGTGGAGGATGAACGGCAACTCAACTTCTTCCTGACCTACGTGGAGGATCCGATCATCCAGGAGTGCCTGCCCGGGCCGGAAATCACGAGCGATGTGATCTGCGGCGCGGAGGGCGAAGTATGGGCGGTCGTTTCCCGGCGGCGGCTCGAGATTCGCGCCGGAGAAGTGTCGAAAGGCGTCACCGTGTGGGATGAACCGATCGCGGATTATTGCATCGCCGCGGCGAAGGGCATCCGCGCCGCCGGCCCGGTAACCGTGCAGTGCATCCTGCGGGATGGAAAACCTTACTTTACCGAGATCAACGCGCGCTTCGGGGGCGGCTGCCCGCTGGGGATCGCCGCGGGCATAAATTCGCCCAAATGGTATCTGGCCGATGCGGCGGGCCTGAAGGTGAAGAAACCGCCCATGGGCGATTACAAGAAGAACCTCTATCTGACGCGGTTTGACGAGTCGTTCTTCCTGGAGGAAGACGGCGGTTAAAAGCCGGTCGCGTGGCACAGCCGCGGATCGAGACCGTTTCCACTGATGACGCAGGGGTCTCGATACGGCGGTGAAAACCACACCGCCTACCCGATCCCCAAAGACAAATGATCAAAGCGATAATTTTCGATCTGGATGATACGCTCTACCCCGAACGGAATTATGTCCGCAGCGGATTCCGCGCGGTGGGGGAATGGGCCGAGCGGCGGCTGAACCTCTCCCCGGTGATCGTCCGGGCGCAATTGGATTCACTCTTCGATGGTGGTTTCCGCGGTGACGCGTTTGAGTGGTGGCTTTCGGAACAGGGCCTTCCGGAATCGCTGCTCCCCGAAATGGTGAAAACCTACCGCGACCACGAACCGCTGATCGCATCCTTCCCGGAAACCGAAGAAGTCCTGGATCAGTTGAAGCCCCGCTACCGCCTGGGGTTGGTCACCGAAGGCCGGCGCGCGGCACAGGAAGCCAAGATCCGAGCGTTGAATTTGGACCGCTGGATCGAGGCGGTCGTCATCCTGGGCGAGGACGACCGGTCGCAATGGAAGCCCAGCCGGAAGCCGTTCGACCGCATCCTCGCGATGCTCTCCATTGCGGGCGGAGAAGCCGCCTACATCGGCGACAATCCGCGGAAGGATTTCCGCGGCGCGCACGAGGCCGGTTTGCGGACCTTCCGCATCCGGCGCGAAGGCGGATTGCACGCCGGAGAGGAACCGGCCGCGGCCGAAGATGCGCCCGACCGGGAAATCCGCGCCCTCGACGAATTGGGTGAGCTTTTGGAAGAGATCGAAAAAAGGAAAGCCGGATGAATTCCCTGGCGGCCTTCATCGCCGCCCATTGGATCGTCATCATGCAGGGCGTGTTCATCGCCTCGCTGGTGCTGATCCTCTGGGTCTACCTCCCGGTTTTCTGGGGAGCGCCCTGGATTCCGGGTCCGTTCCGGATGGTCAACCGGATGCTGGAACTCGCGGAAATCAAGCCCGGTCAGACGGTCATAGATCTGGGCGCGGGCGATGGAAGGATCGTGATCCTGGCCGCCCGTAAATACAAGGCCAGGGGGATCGGCGTTGAGATCGACCCGTTCCGCTGCCTGATCGCCAATATCTGGATCGCCTTCCGGGGCTTGCGCGGAAAGGCGGAAGTGCGCTTGGGGGATATGCGCCGCTTCCCGGTCGACGGTGCGGATGTCGTCACGCTGTATCTGATGCAGGGAACCAATCAGAAGCTGAAGGCGCGTTTGGCGGAATCCCTCAAACCGGGCGCGAAGGTCGTATCCCATTCTTTTTCCATGAGCGGTTGGACGCCCGTCGCGATCGATACGCGCTACGGGATCTTCGTATATGAAATCGGCCGCACGAATGAGGAGATCGATACAAAGGTTTATTAGTGGCGCCGCGCAGCCGGAAAAAAGGACCGAAATGAGCAACATTCGAATTGGGACCTGTTCCTGGAAGTACTCATCGTGGAAGGGCCTGGTCTATTCGGGAGAACCCGCCAATTACCTCTGCGAATACGCGGAAAAATATTCAACCGTGGAAATCGACCAGTGGTTCTGGTCGCTTTTCCCGACGGGCGCGCCGAAACTTCCGGAACCGGCCGTGGTCGATGCATACCGTAAGTCGGTCCCGCCGGACTTCCGCTTTACCGTTAAAGCGCCCAACAGCATCACCCTCACGCACCGTTATTACAAAGAAAAAAGTTCGCCCGGCATACCCAACAAATATTTTCTTTCCCGCGAGTTGACGGCCGAATTCCTGGAGACCCTGGCGCCGCTGGAACAAACGCTCGGACCCCTGATATTCCAATTTGAATACCTCAACTACCGAAAGATGGCATCCCAGCAGGAGTTGGAAACTCAATTGACCGGTTTCCGGAAAGCCCTGCCGGAGGGGCATCCCTATGCGATCGAGATCCGTAACGGCGGTTTTCTGAACGCGCGGTTCATGGACTTCCTGTTGGACCAGGGATGGGATCTTGTCCTGCTCCAGGGATACTGGCTGCCCTCGATTGTGGAATTGTGGGGAAAGCTGGAGCAGCGCATCCGGCGTTTCCGGACCGTCATCCTCCGGCTGCACGGAACCGAACGCGAGGAAATTGAAAAAGAGACCGGGAGCACATGGAACCGGATCGTCACCCCGCGCGAGAAGGAATTATCGGCAATCGCCGGGATCGTCAAGGAGCTTACAGGCAGCAGGAACGAAATCTACGTCAATATCAACAACCATTATGAGGGGTCCGCGCCGCTCACGATCGAGCGGTTTCAGCGGTTCCTCAACGGATAATACTGGAAAACTATATACAGGAACCGTAAAAAATCCTGTAAATCCGGTCTACGCCTCTCGATTCCATTTATCCATCCGGTGTCGGGATAAGATACCATTACCTGATAAAATTACCCTCATTCATTTTCGGAGGCAACCTACTTGACCCGAGAACCGATCCGCATGTCGTCCCCGGATATCACCCAGGCGGAAATCGACGCTGTGTTGCAGGTATTGCATACGACTGAGTTAAGCATGGGCGGGCAGATCCTTGCGTTTGAGGAGGAAATGGCGCGGATCGCCGGAACGAAATTTGCGGCAGCCGTGTCGTCCGGAACCGCCGGATTGCATTTATCGGTGATCGCGGCGGAGATCGGCGAGGGGGATCTGGTCGTCACCACGCCCTTTTCTTTCGTCGCCTCTTCCAATTGCCTCTTGTATGAGCGCGCCATTCCGATATTCGCCGATGTGGATGATCAAACCGGAAATATGGATTGGATGCGGGTGGAGGAGGCGGTCGAGGCGATTCTCCTCGGCGGCAAGGATGCAAAGCGTTTTCTTCCCCGCAGCATGGCCGGCCACAAATCGGGGCCGAATCCGGTAAAAGCAATTCTTCCGGCAAACGTTTTCGTCCAGGCGGCGGATTATGATCAATTTAAAGATATTGCGCATAGACACAATATGGTGATCATTGAGGATGCGTGCGAGACGGTCGGGGCGCACTATAAAGGTCGGCCGTCGGGCTCACTGGGAGATATCGGTGTGATGGCCTTTTACCCGAATAAACAGATGACGACCGGCGAAGGGGGCATCGTGGTGACCAACAACGAGGATTGGATCACCCAGGTGCGTTCCCTTCGGAATCAGGGCAGGAAGCCGGGTGGCATGTGGCTGGAACACGACCGGCTTGGCTACAACTACCGTCTGGATGAAATGAGCGCCGCATTCGGGCTGGCCCAAGCGCGCCGGCTGCCGGAGCTTTTGGAAAAACGAAAACGGGTCGCGTCCTGGTATGAGGAGCGACTCCGCGACCTGGAGCTGATCCGATTCATAACGATCGCCCCGTTTACGACCCGGCCGTCATGGTTCGTTTACGTGGTCCGCATCCTTCCGCCGGCGGACCGGGACCGGGTGATCGAGCGCCTGGCGCGCGAGGATATCCCCTCGCGGAAGTATTTCTCCCCGATCCACCTGCAGTCTTTCTACCGCGATCGGTTCGGGTATCAACCCGGAGATTTCCCCGTAACCGAACGGCTGGGGGATCAAAACATCGCGCTGCCGTTCTCGGGCGTGATGTCTGAAGATGACGTGGAAACTGTGTGCTTTGCCTTGCGAAAGGCGCTGGAATAGGTAACAGTCCGCCATGGCCGGGTAAGGTGGATCGTCATGCCGGCGCGGGCGAGGCGGGCATCCAGAAGCTGGTTCCCATGGGTCCCGGCTGAGATCACCCTCGCTTCGCTACCATTCCCGCTCAAAA
>CAZYSF010000205.1:0-2921 GCA_964649635.1 uncultured Anaerolineales bacterium
CATGGATGACGGCAACGAAGTATCCGAATCCCTAATCAGAACGGAATAAGGAGGGCAGCCATGAAACTCGGTGTAATCATCACGCAGATCGATCCGGAGACCGTCTTCAACACTCTGCGCCTGGCTCCCTACAGCCTGGAACAAGGCGATGAAGTGCGCATTTTTCTTTCGGGCAAGGGTGTGGAAATAGATCAAATCGAAAACCCGAAGTTCGACGTCCGGGAATTGGCGCAGAAAGTTTTGAATAGCGGCGGGCGATTTTTTGCCTGTGGTTCCTGTTTGAAAATTCGCAATACCGAAGGCTCGGAGATCTGCCCCCTCTCCACTCTGAAAGATCACTACGAGATCGTACGCGACTCGGATAGAATCGTGACCGTCTGATGTCGAAAAGGAATCGACAAGCATGAAGGAACTGGTCATCATCAGCGGCAAAGGTGGAACCGGCAAAACCAGCGTAACGGCATCACTGGCCGTTCTGGCCGGGCGCAGCGTCATCGCCGACTGCGACGTGGACGCCGCCGATCTGCACCTGATCCTCTCCCCGCGGATCCGGGAGCGCCGGGAGTTTCTATCCGGCAACGAAGCGGTCATCCGGGAGCAGGATTGCATCGGTTGCGGGGAATGCCTGCGCCTGTGCCGGTTCGATGCGGTCAGGAAGAAGGACGGATCTGCCGGGAAGGCGGTGTATTGGATCGACCCGGCTTCCTGCGAAGGATGCGGCGTGTGCGTGCGGTTCTGCCCGGCGCAGGCGATCGATTTCCCGGAGCGGCTGTGCGGCAAGTGGATGATTTCGGATACGCGCGCCGGCCCGATGGTGCACGCCCGGCTGAACATCGCGGCGGAAAACTCCGGCAAGCTGGTCTCTACGGTGCGCCGGGAAGCGCGCCGAATCGCCGGAGAAGAGAACCGTCCGCTCATCCTCGTCGATGGACCACCGGGGATCGGCTGCCCGGTGATCGCCTCGGTGACCGGCGCGACCCGGGTGCTGATCGTCACCGAGCCGACCGTCTCCGGCGAACACGATTTGGAACGGGTGCTTTCACTGGCGCGGCACTTCAAGATTCCGGCGGCAGTGTGCGTGAACAAATGGGATCTTAACGAGGAGATGACGGAACGGATTGAAAAGCAGTCGGAGCAGGCAGGCGCGCGAATCGCCGGACGCATCCGTTACGACCCATCCGTCACATCCGCCCAGATGCAGGAGAAGGCGGTGGTGGAAACGCCCTCTCCCTGCGCCGAAGATATCCGGCGCATTTGGCATCAACTCAAGCTTCAGGAGGATTGAACAAGATATGGGATGCAAGGATATGGGGTGTAAAGATCTGGAAGGATTTTCCCCGACGGCGCGCGATCACGCCGAGAATCCGCGCCATCTTGGGCAGTTGAAGGAATCGCACGGGCATGCGTGTATCACCGGTCCGTGCGGCAATACGATGGAATTCTGGCTCAACGTGCGGGACGGAATGGTGGAGGACATTTCTTTCATCACCAACGGATGCAATTCTTCGGTGGCATCCGGCAGCATGGCGGCCAGCCTGGCCGAGGGCAAGCCTATGATAGATGCGGCAGCCATTCAGCAACGGGATATTCTCGCGGCGCTTGGCGATTTTCCCGGAGAATCCAAGCATTGCGCCCTGCTGGCAGCCAACACATTGCAGGCGGCCTGTGCGGATTTTCTTTCCCGGCGGGATTCCCCGGACGGGGCGGCGCCCCGGGAAATTGAACCCGCAGGCGAATCCGGCGGCGAATCGCAGTCCATCGCCGCCATGCGGCTGGAGGGAGAGAGCGAAAAGGATTTTATCGAAAGGCGTGCGCTTCACGCCCGCCTTTCGCGCATCCGGCGCAAAGTCATCGTGCTCTCGGGAAAGGGAGGCGTCGGGAAAAGCACGGTAGCCGTTAACATCGCCGTCGAGCTTGCCCGGATGGGTAACCGCGTGGGTTTGCTGGATGTGGATTTGCACGGTCCCAGCGTTCCGACCCTGCTGGGAATGGAGAAGGAAACGATCCGCGGCGGCGCGGAAGGGATGCTGCCCGTTGAGGTGGACGGCTTGAAGGTCATGTCGATCGGATTCCTGCTGGAGGATCGCGACGCCGCGGTGATCTGGCGCGGGCCGGCGAAAAAGGGCGCGATCCGGCAGTTCTTTCAGGATGTCGCGTGGGGCGAACTGGATTACCTTATCATCGATTCGCCGCCCGGAACCGGAGATGAACCGCTCTCGGTTTGCCAGCTGGCCGGCCGCCTGGACGGCGCGGTAATCGTCACCACCCCGCAAAAGGTCGCCGCGGTGGATGTGCGCAAATCCATCACCTTTTGCCGGCAGCTCCGTGTCCCGGTGCTCGGCGTGGTGGAGAACATGAGCGGATTCGCCTGCCCGAAGTGCGGTGAAATCACCCAGATCCTGCCTCCCGGCGGCGGCCGGCGCATCGCGGTGGATATGTCGGTTCCCTTCCTGGGCGCCATTCCCATGGACCCGAAGATCGCCGAAGCCTGCGACAACGGCCGCGCCTTCATCCGCCACTGCGCCGGTTCGCCGACGGCGAAGATCATGCGCGGGATCATCCGGCCGATTCGGGAATTGGCGGATGCGAACGGGCTCAAGCACGAATCGGAAACCATCCAATCCAAGGAGAGTATCCCCATGCGTATCGCAATACCTTTAGCGGACGGAAAGCTTACCGCGCATTTCGGGCATTGCGCGTCCTTCGCCCTGATCGACGCGGACTGCTCGGAAAAGAAGATCCTCAAACGGGAGGATCTCGACGCGCCCCCGCACGAGCCGGGCCTGCTGCCGCCGTGGCTGGCGGAACGCGGGGTCGAGACAATCATCGCCGGCGGCATGGGCAGCCGCGCCCAGAACCTTTTCCAGCAGCACGGGATTCAGGTCATCGTGGGCGCGCCGGCCGAGACGCCGGAGAAACTG
>CAZYSF010000206.1:0-12961 GCA_964649635.1 uncultured Anaerolineales bacterium
TTTAATTTGTGGACCGCCACATCGCCGACCCAGATTTCCCCGGCCGTGAGGCGGTCGGTCGCGGTGATCAAATTCACTAGGGTGGTCTTGCCGGCGCCGGATTTTCCGAGGATGCCGATCAGTTCGCCGGGAAAAACATCCGCATCAATCCCGGCCAGCGCCAAAAACTCGCCGGCAGGGGTTTTATAGGCCTTGCGGACGCCATGCAATCGGATCAGCGGTCTTCCCGGTTCGAGATCCGAAATCCTTCGGTTATGGAGCTTGGATATGGAGGTCAAATTAATAACTCCCGGCCGGTCCGGCGCGGCAACTCATCAGACAACGGGGAAATGGATTCCCTGGTGCAGAGCCGGATATGGAACGGGTAACAAAAACACAAAGGAAGGCCCTCATCGCGTATGATTTGTCCGTTTCTTATTAGCAGGGTGTTGGAAAAGGAACAAACAGGTGTCATTGCGAGCGACCCCCTCGTTGCACTCAGGGCAGGCTCCGGGAGCGAAGCAATCTCCCCCCTCGGAAAAAGAAGGAGATTGCTTCGTCGCTTCGCTCCTCGCAATGACACCCTCAGCCTTTTTCAACAACCTGTCAGGAGGAGAATTTCCGATGGTAGCAGGGGCAATCGGAGAAGCTGAAAGGATTGTACTATGCCGGCCGGTTCCGGAACGGCGAATTGATTTCTTTTTAACCTTCTCATTAGGAAAATTTACAGTGGATTTACGGTATGCGGGGCAATCCGGTGAAAAACCAGTTTTCAAACCAAGCTTATCGATCAACTTTTGATGGGAAAATGAAACCGCCGGTCTGAATTTCCGACCCTTCGCTACCCTCCGCTGCGCCGTCATCCCTGCCTATGGAACGGGATCAAGCAGGGATGCTCCCCTCGCTCGCGAATTCTATGTTCTCGTCGACGGATTTTAAACCCGAGGAAACCCGACGGACAACAATCCCGTCTCCGTCGGGCTGAAGCCCTGCCTTATATTATGTAAGCCCGCATGGCTTTTATGGTCTTAGCAAGGGGTTTTACCCCGAGGAAATCCTGGGGAACCACGGTGGCGCTCAGGGCGACATTATCAAATTGTTGTC
This sequence comes from uncultured Anaerolineales bacterium, assembly GCA_964649635.1. Lineage (GTDB taxonomy): Bacteria > Chloroflexota > Anaerolineae > Anaerolineales > RBG-16-64-43 > JAFGKK01. The sequence continues at coordinate 1,084 of CAZYSF010000206.1, forward strand.
ATACAAAGCGAAGCGAAGGATCTCTTCCCGCGATTTCAGACCCTTCGCTCCCCCGCTTCGCTTTCATCCCGGCTCATAAACCAGACGCGAGCCGGGATGCTTCGCGGGGCGGGCGCTCAGGGCGACATTATCAAAATTACAAACAGGCTGCTGAAAAAACGATCAGAGTGTCATTGCGAGGAGCGAAGCGACGAAGCAATCTGCTTCTTTTTCCGAGGGGGGAGATTGCTTCGCTCCCTTCGGTCGCTCGCAATGACGGCAGACGTTTTTCAGCAGCCTGTTAAATTATTTTTTCTGATTATTGGATGAAAGAGCCGGAAATCAATATCTCCTCGAATCGATGATATCCGCCGCGTCCTCGGCCCAGAAAACTTCCTCGTGGGAGGGAATCCATTTGGGCAGCGTTTCGCCGTTCAGAGCCTTGAGCGCCGCTTCCAACACCTGCGGCCCGAGCCACGGATTGCATTCCACGGTCGCGTTTAAATCGCCGTCGACCATCGCCTTGAATGCGGAGAGCGTGCCATCGACCGAGATGATCTTGATATCCGACCCGGGATCGATACCGGCGTCTTTGATGGCTTCGATTGCGCCGATTGCCATCTCATCATTCTGGGCGAACACTCCCTGGATGTCGGTCGACTTCTGCAGGAAGTTTCCCATCACGTCCTGGCCGTCCGCGGCATTCCAGTAGGCGGCCTCGGATTGGGTGATGGTTATGCCGCATTCGTCCATTCCTTCGCGGAAGCCCTGACCGCGATCCTTTGCGGCGGAGGCGCCGGGGTCGCCCACAAGTTCAACGACGTTTTTACTGGCGCTGCCGTCGAGCAGCTGGCACATGGCATCGGCCGCCATGCGTCCTTCCTCGACGAAATCGGAACCGACGTAGGTGGCGTACAAATCCTCCGGCGCGTCGATCCGTAAGTCCTCCAGCACGACCACTTTCCCCGCATCTTTGGCGTCTCTCAGCAGATTATCCCAGCCGCCGATTTCCAGGGCGGCCAATACGATGACGTTTACATCTTCATCGGAGATGAAGTCGCGGAATGCCGCTTTCTGATCCTCCAGGTCGTTCTCGGAAGAGTGGAACTTCAGATTGATGCCCAGCTCTTTGGCCGTCTCCTGGAAGGATTCCGAGTTTGCCCCGCGCCAGCCGCCTTCCGAGCCGGTTTGGAGAAATCCGACCACCATATCGCCGTAGGTGAATTCATCTCCGGATAAGGCTTCGGCCTCTCCGGAGGTATCCTGAGTGGCTTCGAGGGTTTCCGTCTCTTCGGGTTTCTGCGCCGCCGGTGCGGTATCCGGCGTGGGAGTCGAGCCGGCGCCGGGCATCAGCGTGCAACTGAAAATAAGCATCGCCAAACTAAGGAAAAAAGGCCTGAGTACGAAAGTGGCTCTGCGGTTCATGCTTCCTCCATTTTTTTTCCTGCGGGGCGGATCGGCGCCCATACAGGTTGGATGTATTTCCTATGGCGGCCATTATATCCGGTTATCCCGGATTGATTCCGGACCATCGTGCCTATCCCTGTTCCTATTCGATCCATATGGATGTAGAATCATCGTTCGATGCGGAAAATCCTCTTTTCCGCCGGAAAGCGGACCGGCGGATGTGACAACCGGACCGAAAAGGCTGTTCCCAATTCTCCGGACAATGGATACGCTGACATGACCAAGGAAAATCGGATTATGAAAATCGCGGTGATCGGCGCGGGGCCGGCGGGGATGGCGGCGGCGCTCCAGGCGGCCCGGCACGGCGCGGCGGTGACGCTGTTCGAACGGAATGCCGACGTCGGGCGGAAGCTCCTGGTAACCGGCAGCGGACGCTGCAACCTCACCAACGAGGCGGTGGCTTCGGAAAAATACGCCTGCGCCGACCCTGAATGGATGTCTGCCCTGTTGAATGCCTTCGGGGTCGAGGCGCTGAAGCGATTCCTGCGACGGGCCGGCATCCCGGTATACCAGACGGCGGACGGCTGGTATTACCCGCTCTCGAATTCGGCGCATTCGGTTGTGGAAGCGTTCCATAGCGCGCTGCTGCTGGCGAATGTGACCCTCTGTATGAAAACCCAGGTCCGGGAAATTCAATCCACCGAAGGGGGGGTTCTTCTCGCGCTTGCCGGGGAGGGCGCCGCCGGGGACGATTGCTTTCAAAAGGTGATCGTCGCGGCGGGCGGGATGGCGCACCCCAATCTCGGTTCGCGCGGCGAACTGTTTCCGGTCCTGAAGGCATTGGGGCATACGCTATTGCCCAAACGGCCCGCACTGGCGCCCGTCGAAGCGGAGCTGCAATCACTCAAGCATCTGCTGGGGGTCCGGTTGGATGCCGGGGTCGAGCTTTGGAAAGGCGGAAAATGCATCGCCGCCTCGGCCGGCAATATCATCTTCACCGAGTGGGGGATCAACGGGCCCGGCGTGATGGACCTCAGCCATTTCATTTCGGCCGACCCGGGTGCCAAATTCGAATTGTCGCTGGACTTCCTTCGCTTCTCCGAAACGGATTTTACGGATTTATTGCAGGAACAACGAAAGACCCCCGTCCCGCTGAAGGTGTTCCTGGAGGGATTCTTCGCCCCTAAAATCGCGTCGCTGCTGCCGCAGCTGGCGGGATTGTCGGAAGGGGTTTCCCTGGACCGGCTCGATGAAGCCGCGCTTCAGAAGATGACCCAATCGTTCCGCACCATCCGGTTGAAAGTAAAAGGCGTAAGGGGATTCGACGTGTGCCAGCTTTCCGCGGGCGGGGTTCCGGTGACCGAAGTGGATCCGGTGACGCTCGAATCACGGGTGGTAAAGGGGTTGCACCTGACCGGGGAGACGCTGGATGTTGCGGGCCCGTGCGGGGGATTCAACCTGCACTTTGCGTTTGCGAGCGGCGCGTTGGCGGGCTTGGCGGCGGCCGGCCGATCCGCCGGCGGAGGATGACCGGTTTGATCCTATTAATCGAAGCGCGGGATCTGTAATTACGGGCGGGAGAATCGGACAAACACGCCCAGCGGCAGCTTGTTCTCCGCCCGGTCGGGAAGATACAACTCGCCCGCCTCGGTATTCCGGAGGCCCTGGAAATATTTCCTGATCAGGTTTTCGGCGATTAACGGGGAAAAGCCCAGCGAGTAGAGGTTGAGAACCAGAAAGGAATGCTCTTTCTCCAGCAGCTGGCCGGATAGTTTAATCAGCTCATCGATCCCTTCCTCCAGCACCCACCGTTCGCCCGCCGGGCCGTGCCCGTACGCCGGCGGATCCAGAATTATCCCGTGATAGGTCCGGCCGCGCTTCACCTCGCGCCGCATGAATTTCATCGCATCCTCGACGACCCAGCGGATCCCGTCCAGCCCGCTGGCCGACTGGTTGTCCGCCGCCCAGTTGATCACCCGCTTCACGGAATCCACATGGACCACATCCGCGCCGGCGGCTTTAGCGGCCAGCGACGCCCCGCCGGTATAGGCAAAAAGGTTAAGGACGCGCGACATCTCCACCGGATTATTCCGGACATGCTCATGGATGTAGTTCCAGTTTTCCGCTTGTTCGGGAAAAACCCCGATTTGTTTCCAGCCGGTCAATCCGAGGCGCAACTTGATATTTAAGGATTTCCACTCGTACCCGATCAGCCAGCGGTCGGGCATCTCCGGCGTGCGGATCCATTCCCCCCGCTCAGACTCGCGCTGCGAGCCGCCCTCCTGCTTGAAGCGGGCGGAGGCCTGCTTCTCCCATTCCTTTTCGGTCAGGGATTTTTTCCAGACCGCCTGGGGTTCCGGGCGCCCGATGATGAATTCGCCGAATCGTTCCAGCTTCTCGCCGTCCCCGGTATCCAGGAGTTCGTAATCGCGCCAGGCCGTTGGAGTCAGAAGAGTCATTGCGCTATTTTCCTCGAACAAAAACATGAGTTGGAACGGGATTTATGGGATAGGACGCCGGTTGTTTTCGCACGAAAGAGAATGCTATCTTAACATGGACACCACCGCGCATCAAATCCCATCCCTCCCCAAATCGTAATTGCTCAGGCTGGGGAAAGCGTACACGGATTACCCCGTTCGCATAAACCACTCACGGGGCGGGCACTGAGAAGATCCGATGACACGGAATAAATAATAAGAAACCTCTGAAAAAGGGTGTCATGCTGAGCGCCTGCCCTCGCGAAGCGGGGGAAGCGAAGCATCTGTTTCCGCGTTTCCAGACTCTTTGCTGCCCGCGCTTGCGAATTCTTCGCATCGGAAAGTCGCCCGGGGGATGGGCGCTCAGGGAGACATATTCAGAGGTTTCAAATAGAATTCTCCGGTGTTCTCGGCTCTTTTCGGTGTTTTGGAGTACCACGAATTGAAATCGCGATGAGTAGCTACTCCAAATCAATGAATTCCTTTTATCCACTTGGGTTCAGACATTTTCGTTGATTTTTTTGGGGGGTGGGATTACAGGACGATGTGGGTCCCGGTCAGGTCGATCAGGGCGCGCAGCATGTTTTGGGTATCGGTGATGATTACGTGCCGCCCGCCGTGTTCCAGGAAGTCGAGCGCCGCTTCGATTTTCGGCTCCATGCTCCCCTTGCCGAATTGCCCCTGGGCGAGATAGCGCCCGGCTTCCTCGACCGATAACCGGTCCAACCAGCGGACATTCGGCCGGTTAAAATCCACAGCCACTTTTTCAACATCGGTGGAGATGAGGAGCAAGTCTGCCCGGATGCTATATGCCAGCAGGGCGGAGGCCCGGTCTTTGTCGATAACCGCCTCCACTCCGGACAATTCGCCCGCCGCATTCTCGACAACCGGTATCCCGCCGCCGCCGACGGCGATCACGGTATAGCCGGCTTTGGCGAGGGTCAGGATGACGTCCTGCTGCACGATCCGGATCGGAGCCGGGGAGGGCACCAGGCGGCGCCAGCCGCGGCCGGCATCCTCGGCGACGGTCCAGCCGTCCTTGTCGCGGCGCACCCTCGCGGCGCGGACATCCATGAAGGAGCCGATCGGCTTGGTCGGCGACGCAAACGCCGGGTCGTCCTTATCCACCAGGGTCTCGGTGACGACTGTCGCGGCGTGGTTTTTCATCCCGCGCCGGCGGAATTCGTTGATCAGCGCCATCTGCAGCATGTAGCCGATCGAACCCTGGGTGTTTGCGCCGCAGTGGTCGAGCGGGATGGTGAACAGTTCGTGCTCGGTCAGTTCCGAGCGCCGCAGGATGAACCCGACCTGCGGGCCGTTGCCGTGGGTGATGACGACGTCCCAACCGGCCTGGATGATCGAGACGATCTGGGCCATCGCGGCGCAGGCGGCGGCGTACTGATCCGGGAGGGATTCCTTTCCCTTCCCGCTGATCAGCGCATTCCCGCCGACGGCGATGACCGCCAGGTTGCGTTTCATATCCAGCTCCAGGCGAACACCCAATCATCCTATAACAAATCGTCCGGGAAAGCCAATGTTCCCCGACGGGGTGATTTAAAAAAACACATTACCGTGGATTACGCGGAAGAAAAACGGATTGCACGGAAAAGCGGAATAATAATCCGTGTAATCGGATTATTCGGTGCAATCCGTGGTGGGATATTTATTGTCATCCATGTCGGAGGCGCCATTCGGTCCTATAATTGGACTCTATGAACAACCGCGAACTGGCCGACACCTTCACCCTGATCGCCGACCTCCTGGAGATCAAGGGCGAGATTATCTACAAGACTCTCGCCTACCGAAAAGCCGCCGAAAGCCTGGCGGCGCTGGACCACGATGTAAAAGACTGCTGGAAGGAAGGCACGCTGCGCGAGATTCCCGGCGTGGGCGAGGCGATCGCCGGGAAGATCGAGGAGCTGTTCAAGACCGGCAAGCTGAAATTCCTAACGCAATTGAAAAAGGAAGTCCCGCCCAGCCTGGCCGAATGGCTGCGGGTCCCGGGTCTGGGGCCGAAGAAAGCCGGGATGATCTGGAAGGAGCTGGGCATTAAGACCCTGCCGCAATTGGAGAAGGCGGCCCGCGCCGGGAAACTGCGGGATTTGCCGGGGATGGGCGCAAAATCCGAAGCCGCGATCCTGGCCGGGATCGAAAGCCTGGCCCGGCGTACCGGACGGATCCCGCTCGGGCGCGCCTACCCGCTGGCGCGGCAGATCGCGGAGGCGATGAAAAATGTTGCGGGTGTGACCGCCGCGGAACCGGCCGGCAGCCTGCGCCGGATGCGTTCCGACGTCGGCGATATCGACATCCTCGTCGCGGCCGTGGATTCCAAGCCGGTGATGGAGGCGTTCACGCGCCTGCCCGGCGTGGCGCGCATTCTGGGGCAGGGCGAGACCAAATCCAGCGTCGAATTCGGAGATGGGGTGCGGGCCCAGGTGTGGGTCCATCCGCCGGAACGGTTCGGCACCGCGCTGCAGTACGCAACCGGGTCGAAGGACCATAACGTGGCGCTGCGCGAGCTCGCGCTCAAGAAGGGGCTTTCCCTCTCCGAGCACGCGTTCAAGCGGACGGGCGACGGCGTCGAAATCCTGTGCGCGACGGAAGCGGAAGTCTACCGGGCGCTCGGCTTGCCGTGGATCCCGCCCGAACTGCGCGAGGACCGCGGCGAGGTGCAGGCCGCGATCGCGGGGAAACTGCCGGACCTGATCGAGGGCGGCGACATCATCGCCGACCTGCATATGCATACCGAATGGAGCGACGGCCGGCTCAGCATCCTCGAGATGGCCAAGGCCGCACTCCGGCGGGGGCTGAAGGTTATCGCGGTCACCGATCATTCCGGCGGCCTGGGGATCACGGGCGGGTTGGACGCGGACCGGCACAGGCAGCAAGCGGAGGAGATCCGCCGGGTGCAGGAACAGCTCGGCGGCGCGATTACGATCCTGCACGGGAGCGAGGTGGAGATCCGGGCGGACGGGACGCTGGATTACCCGGACGAGCTGCTGGCGAGCCTGGACCTGGTGATCGCGTCGCTGCATACCGGTTTGCGCCAGCCGCGGGAAAAGGTGACCGGTCGCGCGCTGGCGGCGATCCGGAATCCCCACGTGGACATCCTCGGCCACCCGACCGGACGGTTGTACCCGGACCGGGAAGGGGCGGACCTGGACATGGATGCGGTGCTCGCGGCTGCGGCGGAGACGCGGACGGCGCTGGAGATCAACTCCCACCCCATGCGCCTCGATTTGGACGACCAATACGCCCGGCGCGCGCGCGAGATGGGGATCCCGCTCGCGATCGACACCGACGCGCATTCGGAGGCCGATTTCGACCAGCGGTTCTACGGGGTGGCCACCGCCCGGCGCGCGTGGATTAAAAAGGAAGACGTGATCAACACCTGGCCGGTGGAAAAACTGCTGAGTTGGTTGAAGACAAGAACCTAAGAAGAATAGACAGGATTGACAGGATTCTTATTGATGCAAAAAGGTTAAGGCTGTCATTGCGAGGAGCGAAGCGACGAAGCAATCTCCTTCTTTTTCGGAAGGGAGATTGCTTCGCTCCCTTCGGTCGCTCGCAATGACAAATGTTTATTCCTTTTTTCAACACCCTGCTATTACCTTATCGTATCAGTGCCACCACTGCCACGAGAATCGCCAATCCCCAGCGGTAATACACGAACACGTCGATCGGATGTTTCCGAAGGTAGTTCACCAGGAAGCGCATGCAGAGGAATCCGCTGACGGCCGCCGCGAGAAAACCGGCCGGGAACAGGACCAGCTCGGCGGAGGTGAGTGCGCCCGTGCTTGCGTCCGAGATGACATCCCACAGGCTCTTCACGCCGGCGCCGGCGATGATCGGCGCGGAAAGCAGGAAGGAGAACCGCGCGGCGTCGGCGCGCTGGAGCCCGAGCGCGAGGCCGGAGGCGATGGTGGCCCCCGAGCGCGAGACGCCGGGGAAGATCGCCAGCGCCTGGGAGAGGCCAATCAGGATGGTTTGCGCCAGCGTCAGTTTTTCCAGGTCCCGGGTGTGCCGGGCCAGACGGTCCGCCAGGAGCAGGATCAGGCCGAAGCCCGCGATGATCGCGGCCATGACGAGCATGGCGCCGGCGGCGATCGGCGCGCCGGGTTCATGGAAAAGGTCGTCGATCGCGCCTTCGAAAAGGAATCCCGCGATCGCGCCGGGAACAGTCCCGATGATGAGCAGCCAGGCCAGGCGGCGGTCGGGGTCCGGATTGATGCGGCGCTGGAGGATGCTCTGGAAGAACGCGCGGATCAGGCGGATCCAATCCCTGGCGAAGAAGGCCAGCACGGCGGCGAGCGTGCCGAGGTGCAACGCGACGTCGAAGGGCAGGCTGGTGAGCGCCGGATCGGTCCACCCGAACAGCCAGGGGACGATGATCAGGTGGGCGGAACTCGAAACGGGTATGAACTCGGTTGCGCCCTGAACGAGGCCGAGGATGATGGATTGAAGGATGGATGGCAGCATGGGTTGGCAATTCCCTCCGCGCGGAATCATAACCGAAAACCGGTCCTTTGAAGCGAATTCCGGATTGGCAGGCGGAAAATCCAATCCCCTGACTGCAGCGAAATGATTTTCTTCATGCGATCCGGAGTACGGTTGACAGTGGTTCGGCGGATAATGCCTGATGTATAATCGTTTTCATTCGACGAGCTGGCACGGCACCCCGCCGATGAGGGGCAGCATTCATCTCCATTCAAATCCGGAACCACAAGGAGAAACAAATGACCAAGAGGGCAATCCTCACGCTTATCGCGCTGTTGTGCATCGCCGCCTTCGCCTGCAACAGCGTGCCCTTCCTCGCCGGATCGATGGATGTTCCGGTGACGGCCGCGCCGGCCGGGGAGGGAGAGCAGGGTTCAATGGAGAACCCAACCCCGGAAGAAGCCGCCGAACCGGAAGACACGCCCGAGCCCGAAAATTCCTGCGGCAGTGAAGAGGAAGGGACCGTTGAAGTCCGCTGGTTCATTGGCATGGGCACCGGGACCGACCCGGTCCAGGTCCGGGCCGAGCAGGAAGTGGTCAACGATTTCAACCGCTCGCAGGACAAGATCAACCTGATCATGGAAATCGTCCCGTATGATTCCGCGAAGGACGTGCTTTCGACGCAGATCGCATCCGGAAACGGGCCCGATATCATCGGCCCGGTGGGATGGGGCGGATCCAATGCGTTTTACGGGCAGTGGCTGGATATCTCGCAGTACATTGAATGTTCCGGGTTCGACACCTCGATTTTCAATCCCGCCCTGGTCGATATGTACGAAACATCCGAGGGCCAGGTCGGGCTGCCTTTTGCGGTTTATCCTTCCGTGATTTTCTATAATAAAGAGCTATTCGATGAAGCGGGTCTGCAGTATCCGCCCGCGGAGTACGGCGAGAACTACGTGATGCCGGACGGTTCCGAAGCCGAATGGACCTGGGAAACACTGCGGGACCTGGCCCGGCTGCTGACGATCGACTCCGGTGGAAGGAATGCGACGGAATCCGGGTTCAATAAGAATACGGTCATGCAGTACGGATACACCTGGCAGTGGGAATCGCATCCGAATTACTGGGGTTCGTTCTGGGCCGGTGGATCGATGGTCGCCGGCGACGGACGGACCGCCCAGGCGCCGGACGTGTGGGTGGAATCCTGGCGCTGGACCTACGAGGGGATCTGGGGCGCGCAACCGTTCATGGCGAACGCGGCCGTGGAAGGCAGCGGCGATTACGGCGGGGGCAACCCCTTCAACAGCAACCGGATTGGGATGGTCGCTCAGCCGTTCTGGTTCACGTGCTGCATCGGCGATGTAAGCACCTGGGACGCGGCCGCCATCCCCTCGTACAACGGCCAACCCGGAGGCCGGGTCGACGCCGACACCTTCCGCATTTGGAAGGGGACGAAGCATCCGTACGAAGCCTTCCTTGCCATGAGCTACCTCGTGACCGAGGGCGTCCAGAAGCTGATCATCGGCAGCGAGGACATGTCGGCCGCGTACGGCGCGATCCCCGCCCTGACCTCGGCTCAGGAAGAATGGCGGGCGCAGAAGGCAGCCGCCTACCCGTGGGTGAGGAATCTCGACACGGTCATCGCCGGTCTCAGCTATCCGGACGTTCCAAACGCCGAAGGCTACATGCCGAATTACAACGAGGCCTGGACGCGCGGCAATACGTTCGCCAACCTGCTGCGGAATACGGGAGGCTTGAACCTGAACAGGGAGATCGCCACCTACCTGGCCGATCTGAATGTGATTTTCTCCAAATAAAGGCCGGCATCGCGGAACAGACCGCCCGCTCGGGGTCTCCGGCATTCAACTGCGGCTCAATAAATTAATAAAGCCGGACCGGATTTCCTCCGGTCCGGCTTTATTTTTGCCGATCTTTCCCGCAATCGATGTCCGGCTCAGAATCCTGGCCGGTCCTAATTATCCGGATATGCTCTGCGGTGACGCGCAGGCGCCGAAGGCGCGAATGGAAAAAACCGCGTACAATCCAATCGGTGCGCAACGGATGAATAAATGCTTTTCGGTGTTATCGGCTCTTTTCGGAGAAATCCGTGTACAAAGAAGGAAGTACGGCTGAGTAGATACTTCAACAGGATAAAGATGCAGGAAGGACGGCATCACAAAATTAAGATAATGGTCTTCCTTCAGGGGACGGTCCTGATGCATCACGGCGCTCTCGGGCGAACGCGGGAGGAACGCGTGCGGCAGGTTCGCGACGGTGATTTAACCGTGTTCGATTGGCCGGCGTATGTGCCGGTCGGGCGGGCGGCCGAAAAAACAAGGGGATGGATAGCGCAGGGGGCGGAGATCGTTTACCTAAGCGCGCACAGGACCGGCGAAAATGTGCAAACCGACGTTGCCCTTTTAAAAACCAACGGCTTTCCGGATGCCCCGGTTTTCCACCGGGAGGCCGGCGAGGAATATCGGGATGTGGTCGAACGGGTCCGACCGGATATCCTGGTCGAGGACGACTGCGAGAGTATCGGCGGGGAGCGGGAGATGACATATCCGCAAATCCGGGCGGAAACCAAGGGATCGATTAAATCGGTTGTGGTAAAGGAATTCGGCGGAATTGACGGTCTTCCTGATGATTTTCAGGATTTATTGCGAAATTCATAACGATTATTTTGGAACGTTATCAGCTAAGATGGCGTCTGTTAAGGTAAAAGGGGATAAACCAACCGTGCTTTACCATATCCTTCCATATATATGGAAGGAGTGAAAGGCTGCCGATGCCCGTACCGCGCCGGAATTTCATGCAGTTGCTGGGGATCTCGCTTGGCTCGATGCTGCTGGCACGCTGCCAAAGAACCGCCACTCCCACCCCTGTAGTCACCTGCTATACCATCGCCCCGCCCACGCACACTCCCGGCACGCCGACTCCGACCCGGCTCGCCGCGCTCGACCGCCTGCGTTTGTGCTGGCTGAGATTTGGCGAATTGGCGGAGAAAACCCGCGAGGGGAGCGACGGGGATAACCCGCTCGGGACGCAAATGATTTCAGATCACCGTTCCGCGCTGGATGATCTGGTTGCCGCCGGCGTGACAACCGCGACGGCCGCGGATCTGGTGCAAGAGGCATATGCCGCGGCGGTTTTCCACATCTGGCGCTCGAATGCGGCCATAACCTGCTACATCACTGCGGGGCCGGCCTACGAACCGGCCGGGGCGGACGATCTTCTCCGCCAGGCCGAGACCCTCAACCAGATTGCCGACGACGGGACGGTCACTCCGGACACGCTTGCCAAAGTACAGGCCGCGCTCGAGCACGATTTCGCTTATTATGCGTTGAGCGATGAGGACGTGCAGGCGTTGTACGCCCGCCTGCTTGAAGAATACAGTGATCCGGGAGAAACCATTCCCACCTTTGAGGAGTTGGAATTGACGCTCACCGCGGACGCCCGGGCGGCGGCGCAATTTCTGATCGATGTATTAACCGGAAGATGACCACTCCCTTCCCCTACCCAAATCCGCTTATGAAATTTTTTTTTTACCTTCGTGCGACTTGCGGATTTGGGGA
>CAZYSF010000207.1:0-11474 GCA_964649635.1 uncultured Anaerolineales bacterium
ACATCGCGCAGGTATGCCTGCTCGGTTCCGGCGCCTCCGCCGGCCACCAGGTTGGTGGCGTCGGAGGAAAAGACGACATGCCTGCCATCCGCGGAGACCTGTGCGGAGAAGGAATTCCCATTCGCGCCCCCTCCGCCGACGGCCTCCGAGATGAGCATTGTCGATTGGGTGGAAAGCTCATGCAGGAACACGTTTTGCGCACCGGAAACTCCCGGGACCAGGTTGCCGGCGCTGGAAATAAAAGCCACCCGGTTTCCATCGTTTGAAATGGAGGGTTGAATGGAAGGCCCATCGGGTTCCTCGCCCGTGCCGATTGCGACGGAGATCCGGGCGGTCGTTCCCTCGGTCCGATCCCGCAGGTATATATCCGAGACGCCGTTATCATCCAACCCGGCACCGAGCAGATTGGCAGCAATGGACTCAAAAGCGACATACCTGCCGTCGGCGGAAATGGACGGATTATCCGAGTCGTCATCGCCCGGCGCTTCATCCGAATCCATGGAGATCAACTCGAGGATTTGCGCATCCCGGTCGTACAGGTAGATGTGTTTTCTGCCGTCGGTCACGCCCGCGACAAGGTTGGTGGCCGTGGACACAAACACGACATACCGTCCGTCGTAGGAAATGGATGGATGCTCGGAGGGAGCATTCGCTTCGGCGCCGCCCAGCCCAGGAGAAACGCAGGTGAAGCTCCCGGGCGCCCCTTCCTGGATTTGATACACGAAGATATCCGCGAGGCTGTCGGTGCATCGGGCGTCCAGGTTGGAAGCGAGCGAGGTGAAAACAATGAACCGCCCGTCGCCGGAAATCTCCGGTTCGGCGCTGAGGTCGTTCGGCTGCCCGTCGGTTGCGGAAAAGACCGCCGGAGCAAGGGTCACGGATTCCGTGTCAAAGAGAAGAATATCCGAGGTACCGTTGTTATCTTCGGGAAACAGGTTGTTGGCGGATGTGAGAAAAACGATGTACCTGCCGTTGTCGGAGATCGAGGGATAGTAATTTTCCGCGTTGGATGCCGCGCCCGCTTGCGAGACGGAGACCTCTCGGATCGTGACAACATCGGAGAAAATCACCGTCGCTCGGTAGCCGATCATCACCCCGCCGGCCGCCGCCTCCACCAGCTTGGCGCCGGGATCAATGGATGCCAGGTAGCCCGTGGCGTGACCGCTGGAATCGCTCTCGCCGATGGAGATCCACTCGCCGCCGGGGGCGGGGTAATCATTGATCCGGTTGCCGCTCCCGCCGGCTCGCAGGGAAACGGGGACTCCCCCGACCGGGGCATTGGACGAATCCAACACTGTCACCGTTATCGCCGAGACGGATACGCCGTCCGCCGGCGGCTGAACGCCTTCCGCCGTCAGGGTGGAATTCGATAAATCCAAATAATCCAGGCGTTCCTTCGGAATCACCTGCTGCGCCTGGGAAGCCGAACTCCACTCCAGGCGCGCGATGCCATCCCCATCACCCTGGAAATATTCCATCCGGATGGCGTATCCGATTCCCCCCTGCAGGGCAATCTGGCCCTGATCCCACGTGGGACTGTGAGCTCCCCAATTGTCAATGATCAGCTGTCCGTCCACCCACAAACGGATTCCATCGTCGGATTCGGTATGGAAGGTATATGTTTCGGAGTAGACCGGGAAGACCGTCCCGCTCCACCGGACGCTGAAGTTTTCAGAAGGGATCTCGGGCGCGGGACTGGTCCACGTCCAATCGAAGTTGATGCTTGAATCCACGCGCATAAGCGCCGGGGAACCCGATAGATCATTATTGCTAAAGTAATCCGCGCGCAGTCCGTGGAAATCCGCCGTTTCAGCATGGAACAGCAGAGTCTCCCCCCCAGCTTCGCCGAATTTGGCAACTTCGATGTAATAGATGTAGCCGGGCGCCAAAGAGAGGACCAGCCGGGAGGTCTCATCGTGGTATTCATCATTACACCCCAATTCAACCAGGCTCCCGCCCGTTCTGCGCCACACCGCCAGGACAGTGTCGTAATCGGTCCCTTCGGTATCGATGCTGATGGCCTCGAACTCCGCGGGCGTATAGGAATACCAGACGCTGTTGACCTGCGGTTCCGTTTTTTCCCCGGCGCAACTGATGGCCGGATCATCCGTCCCATTCGTCGCGCCCGTGATCTGCGCCGTATCCGTATACGGCAATGCGGGGATGGCAATCGCATCATCCATCTCGTCGTTAACCGCCGGGAGCGGCGTTTCCGTCGGCGTGGGTGTGAGTGTTGCGGTTTCGGTGGGGGTTTCAGTTTCAACCTCAGTCTGTGTTTCGGTGGGAGTTTCAGTTTCAACCGGTGTCTCCGTCGCGTCAGGCGTTGCAGTATCAACCGGGGTATCGGTTTCAGCCGGAGTCTCAGTATCGATGGGGGTCACGGGTATCGGAGGGGTCTCGGATGACGTCTCCGTGGGGGAAGGAATTTCCGTTTCGGTTGCCGTTTCGGTTGCTGTTTCTGCTTGCTGCTTTGCCGGTTTGTTTTGCGGAATAATATATTGAGCCGCGGCCGCCGAGCTGTCGTTGGGGGAAATGGAATAATTGAGGTGTTTTTTATATTGTACGCCGTTCGGAACCTGCGAAAAACCGCACAGGGAAATGATCAGGAAGGGGGCAACAATCTTGAGGAGGTTGTTTCCAATCCTTCGGTCCGGATGGCGGTTTCGGTTCTTGCGTTCGGACCCGGACTGTTTCAGCGCGGTCAAAATTGGTGAAGTCATTTTTCCCTCTTGGTTAACCCTACAGTCCGTTGTTGGATGGCAAGAAACCGAAGCTCAATTTTGTCGGTAAGGATGCCGGGATTCCCGCTTTCCGTCCGGCAAAATCCGCACCAGAAGCTCATTTATCCGGTGATTTTGTGTTGCCGATCCGGGGTAAACGGGAGCGCGATTCTGAATTCTTGGTGGCTGCAACGCAGGTAAGGAAAAATGATATTGGAGGCGAGGTGAGATTAAAGAATGTCCCCTGAATGGATTCATCATTTCCCCCAAATTCCCGGGTTGAATGCGCCGATCAGCCCTTGCGCTGGTTTTTTTAGGCTGCGTGGCATATCTGGTTTGTGGTGTAGTTAGAAAATTATAATCTAAATTACTAATTCATTTCTTGTATCTACTCGTCGCTACATTAATATGACTTATGTCATATATATACCATTACTTTTTTTCCGGTTAGGTGTTATCCGGATAATTATTATGAAATTCCTCTTGTAAGCTGCAGATTTTTCGGTTTATCTCAATTACACTCTCATTCCCCAGTTGAAAAAGGCTGAGGCTGTCATTGCGAGGAGCGAAGCGACGAAGCAATCTCCTTCTTTTTCCGAGGGGGAGATTGCTTCGCTCCCTCCGGTCGCTCGCAATGACACCTGTTTATTCTTTTTTCAACACCCTGTTAACTCGTCATATGCCACTTTTCGTAATGATTATATTTGTTTACATTATTCCGCCCAACGTTCCACATCAGGCGCTTTGCGAGCCGCGAAGCGGCGAAGCATTGTCACCTGCATGTGGTTGTTAGGCCGTTTTTGGTGCGAGGGTGAGTAACCTGGTTTGCCGGCGCCGCCATGCAAACGCATAGACTATCGCAACCAATAATGGCACCCAGAAGTACCAAACTTCATTTGGTGTCAAAATGCGCTCGTAGAATGTGGCGGCATCGGAGATGATTAATACCAGCACAACAGTGACAGCATCTTTCCTGGCCAGAAAACCATTGGTTACCCATTCTACTATGCGCAGGAGCGGAAATAGCAACATTACCTGGTCGTAGCTCCAGCCAACGGGTGCAATCATCATACCTGCAAGGATAGAGACATCAATCAATGATCGTCGATCCCATGCTTTCCCGCGTTTCCACCAAACTACAATGGTAAGGAATAGCCCGGCCACCCAAATCCACTTTCCCCACATGCGTTCGCCTGCAATCACAAACAGCCCGGATATCGTAGGCGTCTCACGGGCAGTTTCCATACCCAAGGCCACCAACTGCCAAAAACTGATAGGCCAAGCCGGATACAAGGCAAACAGGATATGAACGCACCTGCCAGCACGCCTACAAATCCAATGAAGACGCGCCATTGTCTCCGCCTCACGATATCAATGATCAGGAGTGGAAGAGTCAGTAAAACGAGATGAGGTTTAATGGTGGTCAGTGCAAGGCTTGCACCCGCTGCATAGTCGCGTCGCAATTCACTGAAGTATGTGAAGAGGGCTAATCCCAGCACCACTAATGTATTCACCTGCCCAAAGATGAGAGAGAGCAAGGTCATTGAAAAGCCGAATATCGTGACAAGCGGAATCCATACACGCGAAGCGGTGTTGCGCCACATCAAAAGCGCGCTAAAAAAAAGGATCGCGATATTGGTGAGGAGCCAGTAGTAGTTGCCTGCGGAAAGGGCAAGAAGGTAAATGGCAAGAGCACCAGATTTCCGGTGGGCGCAAACCAGGCATACATCGTAAAGGGTTCGCTCCAACCCGTCAGTGTCCGCTCGGCGTTATCCACTATCGATGGATCGCTGAAATCCTGTCCATGTGCAAGTAGAAAGCTTGAACTCCAATACGGGCGGAAGTCAACGGCGCCGATTTTGGCAGGGAGTGTAAATGGAACGGCCAGAAAGAAGGCTACTCCGACAACGAGTAAGGCGATCTTGAGAACAGCTAGTTTTGAAAATGATTTTCTATTCATTCATCTTACTTTGAGGAGCTTTAAACATCCTATGGCGTTAGGTCGAAGAAAGCC
Organism: uncultured Anaerolineales bacterium; assembly: GCA_964649635.1. Classification (GTDB taxonomy): domain Bacteria; phylum Chloroflexota; class Anaerolineae; order Anaerolineales; family RBG-16-64-43; genus JAFGKK01. The sequence continues at coordinate 4,735 of CAZYSF010000207.1, forward strand.
GCTTGCATAGACTAGCCTAACGCCCAGGGCTCAGGCGCATGGAGCCACTTACACTAGCCTCGATTCTACACGGAATTTTGAAAAGCGCACCAACGAAGACTCTGGACTCCTTGCCATATCCCCTACGGGTAGGAGCGGCCTCCACGCCAGAATGCGTGGATATGGGAACAAACTACTCACACATATCAAAAGAAGACCGGGATATCCGTGTGTGTCTGGGTAAAAGAAGGAGCCTCCAGGAAATAGGCCGGATCCTAAAAAGATCAACGTCCCAATATCCTGGGAAATCAAGCGAAATGCACCGCCCATTCACACAAGATGCTACCTTGTCCATAAAGCCCCACAACGGGCCAAGACTAGGCGCAAGGAAGTTTCACAACGTCCGAGGCTGAAAAGCGGGAAGATCAAAGCACATGTTGTTCGGCAGCTGAGGCAACGCTGGTCATCCGAGATGATCGCCGGCAGAATTCGGGGATTTGGCTGGGATGAGACGATCAGTTACGAAGCGATCCACAAGTATGTCTATACCGAGGCCAGAGACCTGATCGCTTTCCTCCTCCGGGGCCATCGGATAAGGCAGAAACGCGGCCATAGCCGGAAACACCGAAAAGCACATATTCCAAAATAAAAAAAGATGCCACCCATTCTTAAGGTGGTCTCTCTAGGCAGCCCCGCTTCGCATTCATATTGCCATCCAAAACCAAGCCCGATGGCAATATGCTTCGCGAGGGCAGGCGGGGCTAGTCCCCGCTTCGTGGTCATTTGCGCTCATGGAACAGAACCGAGCGCAAATACTCCCCCCGCTTCGCATACATCAAAAGCAAGTGGTGATGCTCCGCCGGGGGCAGGCGCGGGGACTTTTTCAACATAGCGGTAGTATAAAAATAAAGGACCACCTTTTACCAAGGTGGTCCCTTCAGGTAGCGGGGCTAGCCCCCGTTTCGTGAACACGCGGGATCAAAACCCAAAATCGATCCCGCGTACTCCACGGGGGCTGCGCTTCCGGTTAAGCTAGATGTTTTAAAGAAAGAAGCCTACTGACTCTAAATCGGTAGGCTTCCGAGTAGCGGGGCTAGGATTCGAACCTAGGACCTCCGGGTTATGAGCCCGACGAGCTGCCACTGCTCTACCCCGCAACGATGTTCCCCAGCAAGCGTCGCATTGTAGCACTCCGACGGCTCCCCGGTCAAGGCAAAGGCCTTAATTCGGAATTGCGCGGTCTTTTCCGGGTCATTTCCAGCGGATATCCGGGTGCCGCGCAAGCCGCGGAGCATTAACTCGCATCGTGATATTCTTCAGGCGGATGGCTTTCCTTGCGCGTCCGCCGCACGCCTTTCCGCACCGGGAATTCCAGTTCGATTGAATACGGCCGGAACCCGACCGATTTGTACAGCGCAATCGCCGCCTTGTTGTCCTGCAGCACCCCCACCGTGACCCGTTTGTCCGCCGGCCAGATCTCCTCCAGAAGCGTGCGCATCACCTCGCGCCCCACCCCCTTCCTCCGGCAGGTCCGGTCCACAAAAATCTGCCGCAGGTAAATGGTATCGGCGTGTTCGGTGCGGTCGGTGTACAGAACGTAGGCCACGGTTTTGCCGTCCAATTCAAACAACACCGCCCGGTATTCGCCCGTCAGGAAAACGCGCATCCGCTTTTCCAGCCAGGCATCGGTCTGCAGGCGGTTGCGGTGGCCTTCGTCTTCCACCAGCTGCCGGTTAAGGCACGCCAGAAGGGGAACGTCTTTCAACATGGCAAATCGGTGTTTCATCGTTGGCTTTGCGTCTCCATGAGCTTCAGGGCTTCCCCGCCGCCGGACCACTCCACGCCCCGCACGGGAATCTCCTCCCCGAGCGCCTGGCGGATGAACCGCCGGAAGGCTTCCGGATCCCCGCTGGTGTACGCCGCCGCCGTGCCCTCCCCGCCGCCGGCCCGGAGCTTGCGCTCCGCCAGGACCTGCTCCGTCTGGCGCGCCACCGCCGGGGATGGATCGATGATCCGCACCTTCGGCCCGACCGTTTTTTGCAGCGCCCGCAGGACGAACGGGTAATGCGTGCATCCGAGCACCAGCTCGTCGATCCCGGCGTCGATCAGCGGCTGCAGCCGCTCGCGCAGCATGGCTTCCAGTTCGGGGCCTTCCGTCTGGCCGGCTTCGATCCGCTCGACCAGCCCGGGCATGGTCCGCGCGATCACATTGACGCCGCGCCCGTAGCGGCTCAGGACGCCGGCGAACAGCTCGCCCCGCAGCGTGTCTTCGGTGGCGATCACGCCGATCACGCCGCTGTGGCTTTCCTCGGCCGCCGGTTTTACCGCCGGCTCCATGCCCACGAAAGGAACGCCCGGATGCGCCTCGCGCAGCGGCTGGAGCGCGGCGGCCGAGATGGTGTTGCAGGCGACGACGATCAGCTTGGCGCCGCGCGCCAGAAGAAAATCGGCGATGCCGAATCCGAACCGGCGCACTTCGGCCATCGGGCGAGAGCCGTACGGCACATGCCCCTGGTCCGCCACGTAGAGGAAATCCTCTTCGGGCAGCCTCAGGCGCAACTCGCGCAGGACCGTCAATCCCCCGACGCCCGAGTCGAACACGCCGATGGGTGCTTTTTCCATACGGGAGATTATACCCGTCCAACGGGAATGAATCCACGAAGCACACTAAAAAGAACCGAAGGACACGAATTTTTATTTGCTCCCAAAACCACTGCCTATGGCAGTGAGTAGATTGAAAAAGTTCTACCGTGAAAGTAATAAAGAGAGGTGGGAAAAGGTCATAATTCCATGAAGATTCTCATTTTCTCTTCCCTCCCCCCGAGTTCACTTCCCCCCATCCCGTTGGGATGGGGGGATTAGAACCACATAGAACACACGGAGATACCCAGGGGGGAGGGACATGTGATGGCAATCGAACGGGATTGGTATTCGGCGTTGGTATGGTACCCATTCAAGTAGAGCCGGTGATAGCGCACCTTCCAGATGCAGCATTCCAAAGCCTGCCTCGTCGCGATCGTAGACGGGGTCGCCGCCTCTGGCGGCGGCAATTGACAATTTTTGTGCTCTTCATCCTCTTCATGGATAAATAAAAGAGCGCGGCCGAATTGAACCGCGCCCTTCATATAGCTTGGGTTCTCCCGATTACCCGTTGTCGTTCTTGCCGTGCAGGCGCGCGCGTTTGCCCTTGAGGTCGCGCAGGAAGTAAAGCTGCGCCCGGCGGACTTTCGCGCCCTTCTGCACCACGACCTTTTCCAGGCTGGTCGAGCGCAGCGGAAAGGTGCGTTCCACCCCGATCCCGTGCGAGGCGATCCGCCGGACGGTGAAGTTCGCCTGGCTCCCGCCTTTGCGCATCCGGATGACCGTGCCGCGGAATTCCTGGATGCGGTGCTTGTCGCCTTCCTTGATTTTCACGTGGACGGAGACGGTATCGCCGGGGTTGAGGGCCGGGACGTTTTTATTGACCGGGAGTTCGAGGGATTTTAGTTTTTCGCTCATCGGATTTTTCCTGCAAAAACAGCAATTTGCCGCCAGAAATATCCTGGACGGCGGGCAAATTATACCACACGCCGCGGCCGAGACCGTCAAGTACCCATGGGCTGTCCAGAGAGGGGAAGAATGGTTTTCTTGGGTGATACCTTGCCTTGGGTTGGTCGTCATTCCCGCGTGTTCTTAGCGGGAATCCAGGGTTTTCAGGAGTGGATGCCCGCTGGGTACACCCTCGCTTCGCATTCATCCAGGCTCATGAAACAGATGCGAGCCGGGATGCTATGCGAGGGCGGGCGCGGGCATGACGATCATGGATGTCCCGGTTATTCTTTGTAGACAGCCCCTCCTCCCTGGTCGTGGCGTCTGCCAGCCGAAATATCGGAGGGAATCCGCCTTCTTTCCATGAATTCCGCATTGGCGCGAGGAGTCGTATAATTCACGGGATGTTAAAACGGGCTTTGACCACCATTAATTCCTGGATCGACCAATTCCTGTTTTGGACGGGATCCATGTTTAAACTACCGTCCAGCGGAGAAACCCGGCCGGTCCGCGCCGCCCGGAAAACCCCGCGCTTCCTTTATATCCTGTTGACGGGGTCGCTCGGGATGGTATGCCTCTGCTCCATCCTGTATATAGGCCTGTGGTCGTATGCGCCGGTCGCGCCGCACGAGCAACTGGCCACCCTCACTCCCACCCCCTTCCTGCCGGTGCGGGAAACGCTCACCCCGTTCGTGCCGGATCTCAACGCGGCGGGCGCCATTTCCTCGCCGGACTCCCTGAACCTCTTCACGCCGACCCCGTCTCTTGCCAGCGTTCCCTGGGCGCCGTACGCCGGCCCGATCTACCCGGCCCTGATCCAGATTCCGCGGCCGGAGCAGGAATTCCCCAACCGGGATGACATCCTGAATATCGCCGTGCTCGGCAGCGACATGCGCCCCACCGGGTTGGGCGGCTTCCGAACCGACACGATCATGATCCTGATCCTGAACAAATCCGCCAAGACGGTCTCGCTCGTCTCCTTTCCGCGCGACCTGTACGTCTATATCCCCGCCTACGGCATGGAGCGGATCAACTCGGCCTTCCCGGCGGGGATAACGGTGAATTATCCCGGCGGCGGATTCGGCCTGTTCCAGGATACGATGAAGTACAACTTCGGCCTGACGATCCATCATTATGCCCTGATGAACTTCTGGGGCTTCAAGGACCTGATCGACGGACTGGGCGGGATCGATGTGTATTGCGCCTACGGCCTGCACGACACGCGCCAGGGATACGCGGACGGGTACGGAGTCGCCGCCGGATGGAACCACATGGACGGCGAAACCGCGCTCTGGTACGTGCGTTCGCGGTACACGACGAGCGATTTCGACCGCGTCCGGCGCCAGCAGGAAGTGCTGCTCGGCATGTCGCAGACCCTGCTTAATAAAAACGCCCTCTCCAACATCCCCGGCTTCTTCGTCACGCTCGCCAAATACGTCCAGAGCGACCTGACGCTTGAGATGGTCACGCCCTACGCGGAACTGGCCGCTACGGTGAACCTCTCCTCCATCGGCCGGGCCAGCATCGTCCCCAAGACGTACGCCACCGACTGGATCACCCCCGACGGGAAGATGGTGGCGCTGCCGAATTACCCCGCCATCCACGATCTGCTCGCCGGGATGCTCGGCCCCTGACACGGGCGGGAATTCACGCCCGAGTCATTGCGAGCGGCCGAAGGGAGCGAAGCAATCTCCCCATTTGGTCAAAGCAGGGGATTGCTTCGTCGATGCGGAGAACGGCGATCGCATTCTCCGCATCTCCTCGCAATGACCGGATCAGCGCCCTCCCGCTTCCCCCTCCCGCCGCTTGACTCTCAAGCCTGCCAGACATACAGTGGACTCGGTCCCGTGATCTACGGGAATCCAGGAGCGCCATGCCGAACCCGCCGAGCGATCCCCAAAAGCAAATCCCGCGCGAGCTCCGCGAAGGGGATTCGCTCAGCACCGCGATCTCCGTCTGGGGCCAGGCGTTGAAGGAAAGCGGCAACACGCCCAACACGGTCAACGCGTTTACCGGCGACCTGCGGCTGATGATGCACTACCTGGGCGGCGGACGCGCGCTCTCGACCGTCTCCACCCGCGACCTGCAGGAATTCCTGCACTGGATGGAAGCGGAACGGGGCGTTCCCTGCAGCCCGAAAACCTACTCCCGGCGGATCACCTCGGTTAAAGCGTTCTTCCGGTTCCTGGCGGAAGCGGGCGCGCTGCCGGCCGACCCGGCCGCGGCGATCGTCCAGCGCCTGGTCCAGTCGCCGCTCCCGGAGATCCTCACCCATGCGGAAGCCCGGCGCGTGCTCACCGCCGCACGCGCGATGCGCACGGCGCCCGGTTCGGCCGGGCCGGACGACCGGCCGTTTGTCCTGGTCGCGCTGGTGCTTCAAACCGGGATCAAGAAAGGCGAATGCATCGGCCTGCGCCGGAATCACATCGAAACCGGCGGCGCCGAACCCTACCTGTTCGTCCGCTACAGCAATCCCCGCCAGCGGTTCAAAGAACGCAAGATCGCCCTCTCCCGGGATTGGGTCAAGGCCTACGGGCGCTACCTCGGGCAATACGAGCCCTCGGACCGCGTATTCCCGTGGTCCCCGCGGCGGCTGGAATACCTGCTGGAGGAGATCGGCGCGGGCGCCAAACTCGAAAAGCACCTCTCCTTCGACATGTGCCGCTGGACCTGCGCGGTCCTGGACCGGATGCGCGGGATGGAGCCGGATTCGGTCCGCCAGAAACTCGGCCTGAGCCGGATGCAATGGCGTGAAGTGGGGAAAAAAATCGAGCGCCTCACCCCCACGGGCGCGGAAACGCCGCCACCCGATATGCTATACTCGCTCTCCATGGAGGATGACGCGTGAATATCGAAAGCGGCCGCGTCGGCCGGCACCTGGAGGTCATCTATCACATCAACCGGGAGCTCGCCCGGCACCTGGATCTGTCCGAGGTCCTCAGCCGGACTCTCGAGCTGCTCGTCCAATCCCTCAACGCCACCGGCGGGAGCATCGCCGTCATCGGCGAGGACGGAAACCTGCTCGACGCCTCCATGGCGGTGGGCGGGACGATCATCCCCAAGGCCGTGCAGCAGCTCGGGCCGGCGCTCCGCCAGGGCCTGGCCGGCTGGGTGCTCGCCAACGGCAAGGTCGCGCTGGTCGAGGATACCCAGAACGACCCGCGCTGGATCCCGGCCGATCCGCAGCATGTCCCCGCCCGCAGCACCCAGTCCGCCCATCCCACCCGTTCGGC
>CAZYSF010000208.1:0-1807 GCA_964649635.1 uncultured Anaerolineales bacterium
GAATAACCCGGTTCCATTTCACCGCGCGGCAGGCCATCGGGCACAGCGCGGCCGGGCAGGAAAGCGTGTGCGAGACCGCAATGGGTTTCTGGAACCGGCTGGGAGAAACCGCCGCGCGGGAAAACGGCGGCGCCGAACGGAAATTTGCACAGCTCACGCCAGTGCTGGAAAAAATGTCTTCGTCCGGCGACGGATTCACGGAGACCGCCGAATTGGACGGCCATATCAGGCTCCCGCAATCCATTCCGCCGGAACAGGCGGAGCGATTCATGCGGGAAGCGGCCGAAGGGGCGGGGGAAGTGCGGGTCGAGGGCGTGCCGGTTGCCGCGTACCGGGTGGAGAAGAACACCCCCGTCGTCAGCGCGCTCCTGGCCGCCATCCGCGCCCAGGGCGGTGATCCGTCTTTCAGTTTGAAGCTGGGCACATCGGATATCAACGTTGTCGGGCCGGTGTGGAACTGCCCGATGGCGGTATACGGTCCGGGCGATTCGACGCTGGATCACACCCCCCAGGAGCGGATCAATTTGGAGGAATACGAACGATCCGTCACGGCGCTCGAATCCGTATTGAAGCGGCTTGCTTTCACGCCGGGCTGATCCGATCCCGGGCGTGATCCGACACGCGCCGGGTATAATCCCGGCGGGAGAATATCCATGGCAGGAGAAGACCTGAAAAACCGGGTGGATTGGCTGGACGCGGAGCGCCGGAAAGACAAGGCGCTGCTGGCCAAACTCGAGGAGCGGCTGGCGAACGTGACCGGCATCCTCGAATCCCAGGCCAAGCAGCTGCAGGAGACAAGTTCACAACAGACGAAGCTGAACACCCGCATCCAGCCGCAGAAGATCGACGAGCTGCTGGTCAAACAGCGCGAAGATACCGCCCGCGCGCTGGAGGCGATGGATAAACGGCGCCTGGAGCTCGAAGAGCAGGCCGGGCGGTCGCGCGCGATTGAAAAAAACCGGATCGATAAAACGATCGGCGAATTCAAGAAACAGATCGAAATGCTCAACGACCTGCAGGAATCGATGGAAGCCCGCAAATCCGAGCAGGCGCGGCAGGCGATTCTGCTGCAGGAGATGCGTAAGACCCTGGAGATGATCCAGAAACGGGACGAGGAGCGGACCCGCATCATGGCCGCCGCGGAGGAAGGCCGGCGGCAGGACATCCGCCGCATGGCGGACATTCAGGGGGAGCAACAGGCGATCCGCGAAAAGGGCAGCGAGAACTCCGCGCGATTGGATGCGGTGGAAACCGCCGGCCGGCGGAACGACGGACGGCTGGCGGAACTCCTGGCGCTGGAACTCGAGCGCCGCAACGCGATGGCCATCTGGCAGGAACAACAAACCTCGGCCCTGGTGGAACGCGAACGGCAATGGAAAGAATGGGAAAAACGCAGCGCGGAATCGATCGCCCGGATGACGGATTTCCTCAAGCAGGCGGAAAGTTATCAGGAACTGCACCGCTCGATGCGCCAGTCGATCGACGAATACCACAGCCTTTCCGACCGCATGGAGCAGAAACTCAAGGAGATGGCGGAGATCCAGCGCATTCAGGAGGACCGTCTGCGCCAGGATTGGACCACCTTTCTGGCCGATGACCAGAAGCGCTGGACGGCGCAGAATCTCACATGGGAAGACGAGTGGCGCGAACGGGACCGCAAGTTCGCCAAAGTCGCGGATAAACTTAAAAGCACGGAAGAGCAGCTCGAGGAAATATCGGACGCGCTGCGCTCCACGCAGGAAGGGGACCGGGCGCGCCTGGAGACCCTCGCCAACACGATCCGCGAATGGCTGGCGCGCACCGCGGC
>CAZYSF010000209.1:0-2107 GCA_964649635.1 uncultured Anaerolineales bacterium
GGCTGCTTTTGTTTTTTAGGGGCCAGGCTGCGCACGGCCAGGTACTCGAGAATCCGCTCCTTGGCCTTGGGCAGTCCGTAGTGCTGGCGGTCGAGCACCCCGGCCGCGCGCTTCAGGTCTAGGTTGTCTTCGGTGCGTTTCTGCCAGGGGAGTTCGATCAGCCAATCCAGGTAGGTGCGGACGATCGCCACCTCGGGCGCCATGGAGGGCATCTGCCCCATCCGCTCGAGTTCCTTGAGGGCCTTGGTCTGGACCTCCTCCGGCATGCCGGCCTTGAGGACGGCGTCTTTTACTTCGGTCAGTTCCTCCGACCAGGCATCCTGCTCGCCGAGTTCGGTCTGGATGGCCTTCATCTGCTCGCGCAGATAATACTCGCGCTGGCTGCGGTCCACTTCGCTCTGAACTTTCGAGTGGATCCGGTTCTCCAGCTCGAGCACATCCAGCTCGCGGCCGAGCATCACGCTCAGCCGCTGGAGCCGCAATTCGATGTCGAACGTCTCGAGCATCCGCTGGCGGTCCGGAATGGGAACCCCCAGCGCGGAGACGATCAGGTCGGCCAGCCAGCCGGGATCCTCGACATTCATGGCGAAGACATAGGCATCGTCCGGGAGGCTGCGGTTGAGTTGGACGACCTTCTCAAAGAGCGCGAGGACCGCGCGCATCAGGGCTTCGGTTTCGCGGCTGTGTTCGGTGCTTTCATAAACCGGCCGCGCCCGCGCCCGGAGGAAGGATTCCCCCGGCAGGTATTCGACGATCTGGACCCGGCGGCGCCCCTGCGCGAGGACCGTTGTTTCGCCTTCCGGCAGGTGCAGCACGCGGCCTACGGCCGTCTCGCACCCGACGCTGTAGAGGTCGGCCAGGGAGGGTTCGGCCTTGTCTTCATTCTTCTGCGCGACCGCGATCACCGTCTGCCCGGCGCCGTGCGCGAACTCGAGCGCCGAAAGCGAGCTTTCCCGCCCGACGAACAGCGGGGTGACCATGCGCGGGAATACCACCAGGTCGCGCAGCGGGAGGACGGCGCAGGTGATCAGGCCGTCCTTATCAAGCGTGGAATCCTGTATTTTCTGCAGTTCCTCGGTCCGGCTGCCAAGCACCTCGGCGAATTCGGACCGCAGCTGCCATTCGCGAAAATCTTGTCCGCTCATACCACCCATCATTTCCTAGTCAGCCTCCGGAGAGCCGGATTTCACCGGTTTCCCGGAGAGAAATTTTTCACGGATTTTCGGCCATTCCTCAAGCACGGCGCCGGCGACGAACAGGCTGCCGGCCGCGAGCAGGACATCCCCCGGCCCGACCAGCCCCAGCGCCTGCTCCAGGGCGGGCGCCGGATCGCCGGATACCTCCGCCGGGCAGCCCCGTTCGCGGGCGAGCGCGGCGATCTTTTCCGGCGTGGCCGCGCGCGGGTGTGTCGAGCGCGTGGCGACGAGGCGGGATACGCGCGGAAGAAGGGCATCCAGCATCCCGGCGATGTCCTTGTCGTCGGACGCGCCGAACAACAGCACCACCCGCCGGGTCGGGAAATAATCGTCGAGCGCGGTCCGCAGCCGCCGCGCGGAATCCACGTTATGCGCCGAATCGACCACCACCCAGGGCTCGCGGTTCAGAAGCTGGAACCGCCCTTCCCAGCGCACCGACCGCAGGCCTTCGCGGATGGTTTCCTCGGGAATGTTCATGCCCCGGTCGCGCATCGTGCGCAGAACGGCGACGGCCGTGGCGGCATTGATCACTTGATGATACCCCAGAAGGGGGATTTCGTACCGCAATGCGATTCGCCGCAGATTGCCGCCCTGCGCAAGGGTCGCATTCACCTGATCCTGATCCGCCGTGGGCCACAAGTGGAAGGATTGCCCTTCCAGCGTGTGCGCGTCGGGCACGAAATGCCAATCCCGCCCGACCAGAGTCAGCGGCGCATTCCGCTCCCGGCTGACCTCGAGAAGCACCGTCATCGCCTCCCCTTCCTGCGGGGAGGAGACGACCGGTACCCCCGGTTTGATGATCCCCGCCTTTTCGCGGGTGATTTCGGCCAGCGTGTTCCCCAGCAGGTGCGTATGGTCGTAGGAGAGCGAGGTGATAACCGAGACCAGCGGGATGACGACGTTGGTCGCAT
>CAZYSF010000210.1:0-9367 GCA_964649635.1 uncultured Anaerolineales bacterium
AGCGCCACCACGCCGAGCACGGCGCCCACCGCCAGCGAACCGGTGTCGCCCATGAATAATTCGGCCGGATGCGCGTTGAACCACAGGAAGGCAAACAGCACGCCGACCATCGTGAAACAGAACGGCATCAAGACAACCTGGTCCTGCAGCGCGGCGATCATCCCGTACGCGGCGAAGGCGGTGGCGGCAATGATCCCGGCCAGCCCATCCAGCCCGTCGGTGATGTTGACCGCGTTGGTCGAACTTAAAATGACAAACGCCGCGATCGGCACGTACCAAATTCCAAGGTCCACCTCGGTCGGCACGCCGGGCAGGAACATGTTCGGCACGTCCAGCACGTATTTCAATCCGATCGCCACGAGGATCGAGACCAGGATTTGCATCGGGAACTTAACCCGCGCCCGCATCGGCCGCCCCTTGAGGCCAAGCAGATCGTCGATCGCACCCAGACCGGCGAAAGCGACCAGCACGGCGAGCGGCATGAGGACCGACCGGCCGAGCAGGGTCCGGCCGAGGATCGGCACCGTGTTCAGGAGCAGGGTCATCGCCACGACCGGGATGACGATCAGGAGCCCGCCCATGGTGGGCGTGCCCATCTTCAGCTGGTGACGCTGCGGGCCCTCGACCCGGATCTGCTTTCCCACACCCAGGGAGCGCAGGATGCGCAGGAGCGGCGTGCCCCAGATGACCGTCAATGCGAATGCGATCGCGCCCAGGCTCAGCGCCATCGGAACGGAGCCCATCATTCCGGCACCTCCAGCGAAAGGACGATTTCATCCAAATGCAGCGCCCGCGATCCCTTCACCAGGACGACGTCCCCTTCGCCGATCGTGTTTTTCAAGTAAACACCCGCCTCCGCGGCGGTCGCGAAGCGCGCGATCTTCTCCGCGGGAATCCCCTGGGCTTGCGCTTCATCGGCGATCCAGCCCGCCTTCGCGCCCACCACCAGGAGCAGATCCACGATCTCGACGGCGCGCGCGCCGACCATCCGATGCCCCTTTTCCTCGAACTCGCCCAGTTCCAGCATGTCGCCCAGCACCGCCACCTTCCGGCCGTCCAGCTCTCCCAGCAGGTTGAGCGCGGCGATCATCGAATCCGGCGAGGCGTTGTAGGTGTCGTCGATCAGGAGCGAATTGCGCGGGCCGGTGACCGCGACCAGCCGCAGCTGGGTCGAGGGGGTCAGCAACCCGCCGATGATCTCCTGCCAGTTCAGGCCCTCCACCAGGCCGGCCGCCGACGCCCGCATCGCCGTATGGACCGAATGCTGCCCGAGGAGCGGGAGATGCACGTGGAGATCCTCGCCGGCGTAATGCATGTTGAAACTCACACCCTCCAGCCCCAGCCCCTCGATGTTGTCGGACCACAAATCGGCCTGGGGATCGAGCCCGTACGTGAAGACTTTCGCCTTCGTGCGCGAAGCCATCGCGCGCACATGCTCGTCGTCGGCATTGAGAATCGCCGTCCCGTCCGCGGGCAGCGCTTCCACCAATTCCGCTTTGCGTTTTGACGATGGTGGGACCGGTTCACCTCGAGCGGGCCGGCAGCCTCGAGGTGAACCGGTCCAACCATCGTCAAAACGCCCACCTGCGGCTTGGCAATCCCGCACAGAAAGGCGATATCGCCCGGGACGTAGAAACCCATTTCCAGCACCACGCAGCGGTGCGCCTCGGTGATCTTGAGGATCGTCAGGGGCAGGCCGATTTCATTGTTCAGGTTGCTCTCGTTGGCGAGCGTCGGATAGCGCGCCGCCAGAACGTTGGCGGTGAGTTCCTTGGTGGTGGATTTCCCCACCGAACCGGTGATCCCGATCACGCGCAGGCCGCTCAAGCGCGCGCGCCAGACGGCGGCGATCGTCTGCAGCGCCTTGAGGGAATTCGCCGTGCGCACGCAGAGGTGCAGCGGCTGCTTCGGGTCGCCGGAAGGGAGCCCGGCTGGATCAAGTTTGCCCGCCCGCAGATCGACGGCATCGAATCCCGGGACCTCTTTGTCCACGAGCGCGACCGCCGCGCCGCGCCGGAACGCATCCGCAACGAACGCATGCCCGTCGACTTTCTCGCCTGGAAGCGCGACAAACAGGCAGCCGGGGATGGTCAGGCGCGAATCGATCACCGCATCCGTGATCACCCGGCGGGAGAGCGGCAGGGCGTCGTACGTCCCCGCCCCGCTTCCCGTCAATGCCTCAAAAACCACGCCCAGTGTCAGCATCGGTTTTCCGTTACCCGTTATTCGAGAGCGTCCACCGGATTGAATCCGGAGGAATGCCAAGCAATGCGAAAATCCGCGGCGCCAGCCGGCCGAAAACCGGCGCGGCGGTGATCGAACCGTACTGCCGGTCGTCATCCGCGGTCGGTTCGTCGATGCGGATGTAGACCAGGATCTGCGGATCGTCCACCGGCCCCCATCCAACGAAGGAAGCCACGGTTTTGGTCGTCACATACGGGGGAATATCGGCCGTCCCTGTTTTTCCGGCGACCCGATACCCCTCCACCAGGGCTTTCGAACCTTCCAGTTCGAGCGAGACGGCCAGCATCTCCTCGAGCGTCTCGGCCGTGGCGGCGCTGATCGGCTGGCCGAGCGGCACCGGGGTCACCGTGTGCACCCGCCCGTCCGGGAGGATGATCTGGCGGACGACGTGCGGCGTCATCATCACCCCGCCGTTGGCCACCGCCGAGACGGCGACCGCCAGCTGCAGCGTCGTGGCGGAAACGCCCTGGCCGTACGCGTTGGTGGCGAGGGTGGAATCGGTCCAGGATTGATCCCCGGGCCGGCGCAGGATGCCGCTGACCTCCGGGGACATGTCCACGCCGGTCAGGCGGCCGATCCGGAAGCGGTCCATATACTCATAGAAGGGCCCGGGGCCGAGCTGGGTGGCCACCCAGGCCAGGCACGTGTTGATCGAATGGCGCATGCAGCCGGTCATATCCTGCAGGCCGAATCCGCGTCGCTGCCAGTTGTGGATCACCACCCCGCCGATTTCGATCCGGCCGGAGTCCATGAACCAGGTGCCCGGCAGGACCGCGCCGGAATCCAGCGCGGCCGCCATGGTGAGCACCTTGAAGGTCGATCCGGGCTCGTACGGGGCGGCGACGTTGAGGGAGACCACCTGCCCTTCCGGGTCCATCGGCAAACTTCCCTTGATCTTGAAGGTATCCAGAAAACCGTCCGGGTCCTGGAGGTCGACGGACGGGAAATCCGCCATGGCGAGGATCTCGCCGGTTTGCGGATTTAGGACAATAATCGAACCGCGTGAGCCTTCCCCCGCGAGAATTCCCTCGCGCAGCGCCGCTTCGGTTTCGGCCTGGATCTCCCGGTCGATCGTCAGGACGACATCCGCGGGCGGCTGCGCCCGGTCCAGGTTGCTGGTGATCTCCACCGGGACGACCGACCAGGATACGTCTTCGCGGGCGCCCTGCAGAATATCGTTGTAGAAACGCTCCACGCCCCAATCGCCGATCTCGCGGTAGAAACGGATGACGCCGTCTTCGTAACGCCCCTGCCCCGAACCTTCCTGGCGGCTGTAGCCGACGACTTCCGAGGCCAGGCGGCCCTCGGGATAATTCCGGGAGAACCAGGCTTCGGTGCGGATGTTATAGAGAAGGTCGCTCGCGTTGTGATACTTTCCGGAGGAATCCGGGCGGATGCCCTGCGCCACTTCCAAACCGGCGTTCTGCTCCTCGGTCAGCCACAGCGGGATGGCCAGCTTCTGGCCGTCGGCACCGGTCCGCACGCCGGCCATCAGCGTGCAGGTGGAGAGCGGAAGGCCATACTCAGCCTGCATTGCCGCATCGACATCCTGCAGCATGGCCACCACTTCGCGCGTGTCGAGCTCCGCTCCGGAAGCGCGGGCCACCGCCGCAATCACGTCGCTCAGCGAAGGATCCGCGCCTTCGGCCAGCCCTCCGAATTGTTCCCGGTACAGGTAAATCTGGCAGTTATCCACGTAGACACGGTACTTGCTGGAATTGCCGGCCAGCAGATGACCGCTGCGGTCCATGATCCGCCCGCGCGGCGTTTCGATGTGCTGGTTCAGCGGATACGGCGCCTCGTCCAGCGCCCGGCGGTCCTCGGTGGGCAGGATTTGGAAACGCGAAAGCTGGAGGAAGACCAGCGCCAGGGGAATCAGCAGGCCGAGCTGGGCGAACCGGACGCGCCGGTGCAGCGATCGGTCCATTTAGGGTCCACCCTCGCGCAGGATCGCGCGCAGAACCCATTCCAGCAGCGTCTCCCGGTAGGCGGGGGACAGGGCGATATCCTCTTCGATGTAGAGCAGGCTGGTCGGGCTGGGAGGGATGGTCACGTTCGCGGGAACTTCCGCGACGACGAGGTAATCGATGTCGCCGGCTTCGGCCGGATTGAATCCCAGCTCCGCCGCCCGCGCCCGCATCCATTCCTCGTTTTGTAATTGGGAGAGCGCCGCTTCCTGCGCCTCGAGCTGCCGGAGCTGCCGGTCCCGTTCGCGGATCAGGCTTTGGACCCGCAGCCCGGCTTCGGCCGCCTGCGCGCCGGTGAAAATGAAAAGCGCCAGCATCGCCATCAGGCCGAATACCGACGCCAGGCCGATCGCCAGCAGGCGGGTCTGTTCGCGCCACGGAGCCAGTTTATAAGCGCGGATCTTGGTCGATGAAGGCTTCAGGATCGGTTCGTTTTGCATCAGTATCCCGATTTTTTTCCGCCGGCCGGATCGTCAGCGGAGCCGATTTTTTCGAGGACGCGCAATTTCGCGCTGCGCGACCGCGGATTTCCCGCAAGTTCCTCCGCATCCGGCTGGACCGGTTTTTTCGTCAGCTCGCGGAAGCGGGGTTCCTGCTCCGGACCGGGGCCGCTGCGCTGGCCCTTGAGCGGTTTCCCCGCCGCCTTCCGGAACGTCTGCTTGACGATCCGGTCTTCCAGGGAGTGAAACGAAATCACGGCCAGCCTTCCCCCGTCCTCCAGGCATTCCATCAAGGCCGGGAGGGCTTCCGCCAATTCGTCCAACTCGCGGTTGACGGCGATCCGCAGCGCTTGAAACGCGCGAGTCGCCGGGTGCACCCGGTTTCTTCCGCCTGCCGAAAATCCGGCCGCAGCGGCGATCACATCGGCCAGCTGCCGGGTGGTGCGGATCGGCCGGTTGCGGACGATCGCTTTTACGATCCGGCGCGCCCGGCGTTCTTCCCCGTAGCGGAAGAGGATCTCGGCGATCTCCTCCTCAGGCAGCGTGTTCACCAGGTCCGCCGCCGATTCCCCGCCCGAGCGGTCGAAGCGCATATCCAGCGGCCCGTCCTGGCGGAAGGCAAATCCGCGTTGCGGGTCGGCCAACTGCAGGGAGGACAGGCCGAGGTCAAGCAGGATCCCCGACACCTTCCGCCAGCCGATCTCCGCGAGGATTGCCGCGCCCCGGCTGTAGGATGCCCGGCGCAGGATCATGCGTCCGGCAAAAGGGCCCAGGCGTTGCGCGGCCGCGCGCAGGGCATCGTCATCGCGGTCCAACCCCAGAAGTTCGGCGCCCAGCCGGAGGATCCCCTCCGCGTGCCCCCCGCCCCCGACCGTTCCATCCAGGTAGCGCCGTCCGGGACGGGGCTCGAGCCATTCCAAAACCGATTGGTAAAGAACAGGGATGTGCTCTGTCGGGCCGGCGTCTGCCTGAGCGGCAGTCATCACGGCCCGGTGGCAAGATCGAGTTCGGAGAACCGGCGGGCGTTGGTTTCGGAGTCGTTCAGCTGGGTCAACTGCTCGCCCCACTTCTGAACGTCCCAGACTTCGAGGTATTGGCCGGCTCCGACGACGGCAACCTGGGTTTGCAGCCCGGCAAAGGTGCGCAGGTATTCCGGAACGACCACGCGCCCGAGGTTGTCGAGGGTCGCATCGGAGGCGCCGCCGAACAGCAGCCGGAAGATTGACCTGTTGGCCGGATTGGTTAAACTTAGGGAGTGGGCTTTCTGTTCCAGGACGCGGAACGTTTCGACCGGATAGATCATCAGGCAGGGTTCGAAACCGCGGGTGATCACCAGCCCGCTCGCGAAACCGGCGCGCAACTTGGCCGGGATGGTGATCCGGCCTTTATCGTCGAGCGTGTGGGAGAACTCACCCAAGAACATTTGTTCTTCTTTTCCTTTTAAAAACAGTTGCCGGTTGCAGACCGGCAGTTCAAACCACTATATTCCATTTTGACCCACAATTGCCCACAGTATATACCAATCCACCCACCAAGGCAAGTAGCAAAAGGTACTTTCCGCCTGTTTAATCCAATTGACCCTTCAAGGTACATTTTGGGAGCCAGGGAGGGTGGCACCGGCTACTTGCAAGAAATTGGTTACGAAGGTGGCTGGCTTCCCGGGGGATTTTATTACCCGCGGGTAACCGGAAGAGGGATTTCAATACCAGACGGATTCGAACCGGCGAAACAGCGGGGAATTATCCGGAGTGGAACGTAAAAATAATTTTGCACCTACTCAGCCGGGCTTCCTTCTTTGTACACGGATTACCCCGTTCGCATATTCCGCTCACGGGGCAGGCACCGAGAAGAGCCGATCACACCGAAAAGCATTTTGTTATCTTTAAACCTATCAACTGTCATTATCCCTAATAAATTATGAATGCTCGGTGTTTTCGGATTTTCTCGGTGTTTCGGTGTACTTTTTTATCCGACCTAAGTAGATGCATTTTTTTAAAAAGGCTGCGGAAAACCGATAACCCCGGCTACGGTTTGTGGGGGGTCGGAAAAATAATCCGTCGTCCGGAATTTATACCCCTTGACCCGGAATAATTCGGTGCATATATCCACCACTATTGGATCGTACAGGGCGCCTTTATGGCTATTGATTTCCCCGAGCGCCTTTTCAATCCCGAGGGCTTCGCGGTACGGCCGATGGGACGACATGGCCTCGACCACATCCGCCACG
The DNA here is from genome assembly GCA_964649635.1 of uncultured Anaerolineales bacterium. Classification (GTDB taxonomy): domain Bacteria; phylum Chloroflexota; class Anaerolineae; order Anaerolineales; family RBG-16-64-43; genus JAFGKK01. The sequence continues at coordinate 6,879 of CAZYSF010000210.1, forward strand.
GCCAGGATCCTCGCCTCGAGGCAGATCGCGTCGCCTTTTATTTTTAGGGGATACCCTTTGCCGTTAAGCCGCTCGTGGTGCTGATGGACGATCTCCGCGGGGATTTCCGCAAGCAAAGTGCGATGAGTAACCGGCCGGATCAGGGAAGACGCACACTTACGCGGGGGGAGTGCGGCGGGGTTTTCCATCCAGCTTGCCGATATCGGTCCGGCGCTCCACACGCTGGAGAAATTCCTCGACCACATCCACATCCTTGTGCAGTTTCAGCGAGATAGCTTGAACGGGGCAGATATCCGCGCACCGGCCGCAGCCTTTGCAGCGGTCGCCGATCCGGGCGTGCCCGTATTCCACCTTGATGGCCTTCACATAGCAGACGTCCACGCAGCGTCCGCAGCCGACGCAGGATTCATCGATCTCGACGGTCAATCCCGGAACGCGCGTGACCGTATCCCAGAAGGCATGGGGCCCGAGCCGCAGCCCATGGCGGATCGTGCAGCAGCAATCGCAGCAAAAACAGACGGCCAGCATCCGCCGGTACGGAATCCCCAGGGCGATCGCATCGAAGGTGGCATGCACCACCAGCGGCACCAGCCCCTTCTCCATCGCCGTGCGGGCGTGGGCAAGCGCCTCCTCCGTCTGAATGGCCCTGCCCATCGAAGGGTGAATCCGGGTGGCCCCCTGCCCCAGGAACAGACAGCCGATGCTTTCCGGGTAGGTGGCGCAGTGTTCGGCGTGGCGGCAGATGCAGCGGTGCAGCACGACGCGCGCATCCGACTTGGCAATCAATGGTTGGAGCAGTTCCCACGGAAGAACGACGCTCTCCTCGGAACGGACAACCTCATGGACCGGGAGGATGATCGATTCATTTTCGTTGGTGCTGAAGAGGGGACGGACCAAATATCCGACCACCGGTTGGTTTCCGATCCGGTTGGCCAGCTTGCTCAAAGGCCAGAACTTCATCAGTAAATCGAAAACAAGCTTCGGACGCCCCACGAATACTGTCTCCGGGGTGGCCGTCCTCCTGTAAAAAGGCGGCCACCGTACCCGGATTTTACTCCCTTTATAAAAAAAACTGGATGCTTTTTACACGCACATAGCCATGGATTATTGTTCGTCATCCCCGCGCTTTTTTAACGGGGATCGAGGGCTATACAATAAGGACCGCTGGATCTGATTTTTCATCCCGGCGTGAAAGGGAAATCGTCATCCCGGCGTGAACCTAGCCGGGATCCATCTTGAACTCCAAATCTATCCTTCACATCCGGGCGAAAACCACTGGATGCCGGCTATGGACACGCCGGCATGACGAACCTTATGGGAGTCTTCTTCCAGACGGGATTTGTGGATGAATGCCGTGTAATCGCAGGTATGACGATCGTTTCGTCAATCCGGATACACCCGCCAACCGATCTTATCCAGATCCGTCCCTTCCGCAATCTGCAAAGGCGCCTCAGCCACCAACACCTCGGCCTCGACCGCGACGGATCCGTCGGGCAGATGAATGGCCGCGCGGGTCTCGGCGATCCGCCCCCGGTCCTTGACCAGCTTTCCGCGGATTACCAGCGGCACCCCGATCGGGACAGGCTTTCGGTAACGCAATTCCATCTTCATCGTCACAAAGAAACGGAACGTAGTCGCCCCCAGGACGGTGCGGCCGGCGACCTCGTCCAGCAACGCGGCGGCGATTCCCCCGTGCAGATGACCCGGGTACCCCTGATATTTTTCCGTCGCCGTCCAATCCACCCGCACGTTGCCGGGCGTCTCGGTATAAAATTTCACATGCAGGCCGGCCTCATTCTGCAAGCCGCAGACAAAACACATTCTGGAATTGGGTTGCTTCTCACGATCGGCATGGGGCGGGTGATTCGACATTTACGGCAATCCCTCCTGAATTTTTTCTCCCGAATAAAATCACCCCATTATACCGACATCACATTGGCGAAAGGCGGATGCGGGGAAACTAACAATATCCGCAATCCCAAGGGAATGCGCGGCCCTTTCGGGAGGGCCATACGGGAAAAGCGGTTTTTCCGGTATCCTCGAGGTTATAGCCGCGCGGGTTTCCATTCGGCGGGTCATCCGGCAAGGACGGCCTTGACATGGAGACCCGGCACTTATAAAATGAGAATGCTTCTCATTCTCATTACTGGGGAATGCGCATGAAAACAGGGCAAAGCCATACCGTTCACCTCACCCGCCAGCGCCGGCTGGTGCTTGATATCCTCCGCGAAGCCAAGAGCCACCTGGACGCGGATACGCTCTACCGCAAGGCCAAAGCCCGGAATTCCAAGATCAGCCTGGCGACTGTGTACCGGTCGCTCGCGCTCCTGCGGGATGCCAATCTGATCCAGGAGCATCGGCTGGGGGAAAGTCACTCCCATTTCGAGCCGGCCGGAGGCTCCCTGCACCATCATTTTACCTGCCTGAAATGCGGCAAGGTGGTTGAGTTCCGCTCGCCCCAGGTGCTCGAAGCCGCGCGCGCATTCGGC
>CAZYSF010000211.1:0-3390 GCA_964649635.1 uncultured Anaerolineales bacterium
TCGCGCTTGGATATGTACATACCTGCGTGCTGGAACGGGACGGCGAGGCGTTCTGCTGGGGGGAGGGCGAATCCGGCCAGTTGGACGACCCGGCGATGAAAAATTCCTATATTCCCGTGGCGGTCTCCGGACTGCCTGAGAATCCGATCCAGATGGCCGCCGGCGGATCGCATACATGCGTATTGACGGATCTTGGAGAGATTTCCTGCTGGGGTGCAAATGACTGGGGACAGTTGGGCAACGGGGAAATCACGCGCCAAGATCTGCTCTCTCCCGTTGCGATGGCTGGAGGAAAAGCGGTTTCGATTTCAGCGGGCGGTTTTTTCACCTGCGCGCTCATGGAGGGTGATACTGTATTTTGCTGGGGCGGGAACGATTCCGGACAGTTGGGGGACGGCACAATGGAAAATCGCAACACCCCGGTTTCTGTCTTGAATTTGCCGGCGGAGTGAATCTCTTCGATTAAGGAATAGCGAGAGGGGAAGAGACGGTAAATAAAAAAAGGACCTGGCATTGGATGTTCCCGCCAGGTCCTTTTTCGATTAATCCTTCGATTGCTAACAGGGTTTTACCAGCAGGTTTTGATGCACATCCGAACGGTAGATAATTGCTCCACCCTTGTCTGAGATGGCAAATTGATACAGGACGGTGGCCGGGAGGTAGGGCCAGTACGTTTCCGGCTGGGTGGATAACCGTTTTACCATGTGGGCCGTGGAGAAGCCCCGTCCGTACAGACCGCTCGGAAATTTCTCCAGCCATAGGCCGGTGGTCCACCAGTTCCACAAAGTACCGGTCCCTTGCTCCATCGGGCGGAAGAAGATCATCACGCCGCCGATCTCATTCGTGCTGATGCCGGAAATATCGACGATGACGCTGTTCTGCTGCGGCTCGCAGGTGGAACCGTAGCGGTACATCTGCAGATAGGTAAAGGTCCAGTCGAGGGAGATTCCGGAGCGCGTGGGAGTTGCCGGCAGGTCCGGGCCGCTGGGCGTTTCAGAGGGTCCGCTCTCCGTGGCAATCACATCGGTTGCCGTAGCCGTCGGCTGCGGTTCTTCGGTGGGGATTATCTCAATGGTCGGCGTATCGGCCGGAGCCTCCGGAGCGACCGCCAGTTCCAGGGAGGAGAAATCCCCCCAGGTGCCGGCGGTGTTCTGGGCATGGGCCTGCAGGACGTAATTGCCCGGGGCGGACGGCTGCCAGGTGTACCCGATGATCACGGAGGCGGCGGCGGTATCCGGGCTGGGGATGGTGGCAACGGAGACGCCGTTGACCAGAACCTCGGCCTGGGCCGTGCCGCTCGGATCCTCGGACAGGATCATGACCTGGACCGGTCCGAAGGGTACGGTTGCACCCGGTTCGGGCGAAGCAAACGATACCTTCGGCCCTGTAACCGCAGCGGCAGGGGTATCACCTGTTTTCTGGCCAGTTTGGGGCGCACAGGCGGAAACCAGGAGGGCGACCAGGATAATCGGAAGAGCGCAAAATAATCGCTTCATAAGGAATTCTCCTTCCACTCCATTATATGGGAAGACGCGGATTTGTCACCTTGCCATTGGTTGGGCACCCGGGCAGGTCAGGTGAGCATCCGGGGCGGGGAAGCCCGATCCCGCCGACGGTTTGAATCCAGGAAGGATAGTGCACGAAGAGTGCCAGGGCGGAGGGCTGGGATGGCATTCTGCGGGTCATTCCGAGGAGCATTGCCGAAGGGAGGGCGACGAGGAATCGGGTGCGAATGATCCCGTAGCGGGATTACTCAAAATTGAAGGGCATCCATTCCTGCCTTGTCGATTCCTCCCCCTTGCTTTCAGCTCGGGGTCGGCATGACATCCTCAAGTTGTCATTCCGAGAACTGGTGGTCTTCCAGGGCGAGGAATCGGTGAGTTACTGTAAAAAACCCTTGAATTCCTTGGAAGACAATCAAATCCAACCCATTCACCGATTCCTTCCCTCGGTTCGCTCGGGACAGGCGAGGTGCTTCGCACTTCTCGAAACGACATACAAAGACCGCAATCCTTGCTATAATCCGCCGGCATTACTTCCCCCTGGAGAAAAAACATGGCTCCCACGAAACTGCAGGACCCGTTCGGCGCGCGCGGAACCTTCGATCTTGGCAGCGGCCCGGAGACAATTTACCGGCTGGCCGCGCTGGAGGAGGCGCACCTCGCGCCCAACCTCGCACACCTTCCGTACTCGATCCGGATCCTGCTCGAATCCGTCCTGCGTAATTGCGACGGGTTCGAGATCACCGAGGAAGCCGTGGCCAAATTGGCGGTCTGGGAGCCGAAGGCCTCCAAGCGCGAGGAGCTTCCTTTTAAGCCGGGCCGGCTGCTCCTGCAGGATTTTTCCGGCGTGCCGTGCGTGGTGGACCTGGCGGCCATGCGCGACGCGGTCAAGCGACTGGGTGGCGATCCGGCGCGGGTCAATCCGCTTGTCCCGGTGGACCTGGTGATCGACCATTCGATCCAGGTCGATTCGGCCGGGTGCGCGGATTCGATGGAGATAAACATGCGCCGGGAGTTCGAGCGCAATATGGAACGCTACCAATTCCTGCGCTGGGGTCAGCAGGCTTTCCGCAACCTGCGGGTGATACCCCCCGCGAACGGGATCATCCACCAGATCAACCTCGAGTACCTGGCCGGTGTGGTGAGCGTGCGGCCCGGCCCGGACGGCAAGCCCGTGGCGATGCCGGACACGCTGGTGGGGACCGACAGCCATACCACGATGGTCAACGGGCTGGGCGTGCTGGGGTGGGGCGTGGGCGGGATTGAGGCCGAGGCGGTGATGCTCGGCCAGGCGCTGTATTTCCTCACCCCGGACGTGGTCGGGGTGAAACTCACCGGCGCCCCGCGGGATGGTGTCAGCGCGACCGACATCGTTCTGACCCTGGTCCAGGCGCTACGCCGGCACGGCGTGGTGGAAAAATTCGTCGAGTTCTTCGGGCCTGGGCTTGCGGCGCTTTGCATCCCCGACCGGGCGACGCTGGCCAACATGGCGCCCGAATACGGCGCGACCTGCGGTTACTTCCCGGTCGATGACGAGTCGCTGGCGTTCCTGCGCCTTACGGGCAGGAAGGCTGAAGACGTGGCACGGGCGGAACGCTACTGCAAGGAGCAAGGTCTGTTTCGGACGGCCGATTCCCCGGATCCCCAATTCACGTCCGCCGTCGAATTCGATCTGGCGGCGGTCGAGCCCTCGATCGCCGGGCCGCGCCGCCCGCAGGACCGCATTCCACTGAAGGATTCCAACCGTGCATTCCGGACCGCGTTAAAGGATGTATTCCACAAGGATCCGGAGGCGGGCTCGCCTGCACCCGGCGACGGGGCGATCGTAATCGCCGCGATCACCTCGTGCACCAATACGTCAAATCCGTACCTGTTGTTCGCCGCCGGG
>CAZYSF010000212.1:0-20569 GCA_964649635.1 uncultured Anaerolineales bacterium
GCGCGGCGAACCGCGGCCGTCGGTGACCACCACGCCGGTGAACCATTTTTCCCTGATTTGGAAGCATTCGAGGATCGGCGCGGCGGCCATGATCTCGAGGTCGTCCTGATGGGCCGAGACGGCCAGGTGGGTGGTGCGCTCGAGGGCTGCGGGAAGCGCGTCGCCGTCCGGGACGAAGAGTTCGGCCGCGGGTTGATGGAATTTCATGAGGCCTCCTTGGGAGCGAGGGAAGGCAGGCTGGCGGCGGCGATCGACTGGCCGACCCGCCGGCTTTTCTCGTCCGGAAGTTGGATGTGCACCTTCGCGTGCTCCGGGAATTCGGATGCGAGCACTTTTTGCGCGCCTTCGAGCAGCAGCAAACCGCCGCGGCCCGATGTGCAGCGGCCGAGGATCAGCACATGCCGCAGCGGATAAAAATCCGCATAATGGGCGATGCCATAGCCGAGGAATACGCCCATGCTCTCCCAGATCCGCAGTGCGCCGGGATCGCCCTTTTCCAGTTTTTCCTGGACGAACTTGAGTTTGTCGGCGTCCGTCAGATCCTGCGGGATGGTGATCCCCGCCTTGGGCGCGAGGCGGAAGACGCATTGCTGGGAGAAATACTGCGAGCCGACCCCGCGGTCGCCCGACCACTCGTCGAGCGCGGCGCCCTCGCGGTAATCCACCGGCGCGAAGGCCAGCTCGTTGAGCCAGCCCATGATGTTGCCGGCTTCATCGACGTACCCGGTGGCCTCGCTCGACCCGAGCGCGATCCCGAGGATCGCGTTATCCCCGAGCGACATCGCGCCGGCGAGGGCGGTCACATCGCCGTCGTTGATCACCTCGAGCGGCACCTTCAGCTCCTCGCGCAGGCGCAGGAACATACCGCGCACCTCGCCGAAGCGCCCGGGTGGGACCGCCCGGAAGAGCGAAGCGATCATCGGGCGGTTGTCAATGTAGATTCCGGCCGAGCTGCCGCCGATGGCATCCACCCGCGGAAGCTTGGCGGCGGCGGTCTCGAGCGCCGTCCGGATTTCGCGGTAGTGATAATCCGGATCGGCGTGCTTGCGCGGCTCCCAGACCACTTCCTCGCTGAAAACCGGATTCCCGTCGATCACCGCCGAGACCTTACGGTCCGATGCGCCGAGGTCGAAACCGATCCGGCAGCCGTCGAGGTGCCGGCCGAGCGGCTTGCCGGTTTCGAGCGCGGGGGGAACTTCCTCCGGGCGGCAGGTGATGACGGTGAATTCCTTTTCATACACGTCCCGGCCCATGAAGGAAAAATCGAAGCGCCGCCCGCCTTCGGCCGAGTACGTCCGGCGGATGTATTCGCCGATCGATGGCGGGCCGCCGACGGAAACTTTCCAGCCGCCTTTCTGCCAGAGCAGGAACTTCAGCAGCCGCTCGACGTAGCGGTTGTTTTCGGCCGCGAAGGGATGGCCTTCCGGCAGTATGCGGGTTTCGTAGCGGAGGGCCCGGCCGTGTTCGCGTTCCACGCCCAGAATCAGCGGAACGCCGCCGGATTGGGCCTGCTTGCGGAATGCGCGGTTGTACAGCGCGGCGGGTACGAATTCTTCTTCCAGGGGAGGGAGATGCAAGGGTTTGACGGTTGAACGGAGATCGCTGCCCAAGGAGATATCCTTTCATGCGAACGCGTTGGTTCTCCCCCGAATGACAGGAGTAGGAGAAAAATTATAGCACGCTAAATCGGAATATTGCCGCGGCAGGCGTGAATATCCGCACGAAACCGGGGTGAGGATCATCCATCTCGTACGAACTTGAGGAATTTTATTTCCCATGCGCAAATGTGGACGGTAACATCGTGTACAATACCAGCGGATGAAAAAACATGAGGCCTAAATTCGATCACCCAATCCCTGTACAAGAATCCGAATTCCTTCAGCCGATCGGAAATGGAAGCGCTTCCAATGGCAGAAAAATCGGCCCCGGCGCTGGAGGGTGCCTGATCCTGGCGATGCTGGTCGCGCTCTCCGCCGCCGGGTGCGGAAACCTGGAATTCGAAACGGCGCCCGCGTCCACGCGCGCAGCTGCCGATACGCAAGCGGATACCCCCGAGATCACCGAGGTCCCTGTGGATGCTCCCTACCGGCTTATCGGGTATTACGCCTCCTGGAACGTCTACAACCGCTCCGTGTTCCTCGCGCAGCTTGAGGGGGAAAAACTCACCCACCTCAATTACGCCTTTTCCAACATCAGCCCCGAGGGCGAGTGCGTGAACGGGGATATCGACGCGGACACGATCCGCTTCTTCGGCGGCAACCGGAGCGTAAGCGCCCAGACCGATCCCATCGAAGGTTTGCGGGGGAACTTCCACCAGCTGACACTATTAAAGGAAAAGTATCCCGCGCTGAAGGTGCTGATCTCCGTCGGCGGCTGGACATGGTCCGAGCATTTCTCGGATGTGGCACTCTCCGAATCCTCCCGGATGCGGTTCGCCAAATCCTGCATCGATCTCTATCTGGTTCAATACGGGGATGCCTTCGACGGGGTGGATCTGGATTGGGAGTATCCGGTCGCGGGGGGGATGTATCCGGGGCGCCCCGAGGACATGGAGAATTACACCCTGCTGGCGGAGGAGTTCCGGAATCAGATGAATACCCTGCGGGAGGCGACCGGCCGGGAGTACCTGCTGACCATCGCCGGCCCCGCCGCGCCGGACACGATCAGCCATTTCGAGCTTGAGAAAATGGCGCAGTCTTTGGATTGGATCAATATCATGGCGTACGATTTCCACGTCGCATCCGAATCGATGACCGGCCTGCTCTCCCCGCTGTATGGCTCGCCGCGGGATCCGAATGCGGCATCGCGCGAATCCTTCAACGGGGACGCCGCGGTCCGGGCTTACCTTGCGGCCGGGGTTCCGGCGGATAAGATCGTTTTAGGGATTCCATTTTACGGCCGTTCCTGGCGGGGGGCCGGCGGGAACGGGCTCTTCCAGATTGCGCAAGGCCCCGCGATGGGGCAGGACGAGCCGGGATTTATGAGTTATTCGGATATCGTCCAGGGCCCGCTGAAGACCTTCCAGCGGTATTGGGAGGATGATGCGAAGGTCCCGTGGCTGCACGATATGGAAACCGGCGTGTTCATCTCCTATGAGGATGCCGAATCGATCGAGTGGAAGGTGCGCTACATCCGCGAAAAGGGCCTGGGCGGCGCGATGGTCTGGGAACTGGGATTGGACGGGGGAATGCTGCTCGGGCCGCTCGGAGACGGGCTGCTTCCGGAATAATATTTTTCACGGCCCGGCTGCGGCCTTTCATGGGTTTATCCAATAAGAGGAAATACTAATGCGATCACATTCAGGGGCCTGCAGCAGGCTGAAACTTGCTTTTCTTTTCCTGATCGGCGGATCCCTTCTTTTCTCCTGCGGACCTGCATCTCCATCCGGCGGCGATACTCCGACCATGCCGGTCACACCCAGCGCCACACCGGAGGCTCCTCCGACGATGAACTATCTAATTCCCAAACCCCAATCCGTACAGCCCGCGCCGGGCGGTTTCTCGCTCACCGCCTCGGCGGGGATCCATGTTCAAGCCGGCAATGAGGAGATCGCCGCCATCGGGCGGTACCTGGCGGAGAAACTGAAACCCGCGACCGGGTTCGACTTGGCGGTGATCCCGGCCGCCGGCGCGCCCGGGGCGGGGAACATCTACATCACCATGGAGGGCGGCGACCCGGCGCTCGGCGAGGAGGGCTACACCCTGGCCGTCACTCCGGATCTGATCGCGCTGGTGGCCTACATGCCGGCCGGTCTGTTCCGCGGAATCCAGACGCTGCGCCAGCTGCTGCCGGCGGCGATCGAGCAGCCCGCGCCCCAGCCCGGGCCGTGGGTCGTTCCGGCAGGGGTGATCCGGGACCAGCCGCGCTTCTCCTGGCGCGGGGCGATGCTGGATGTGGCGCGCCACTTCTTCGGCGTGGCGGACGTGAAAGCCTACATCGATGAGATGGCGTATTACAAGCTGAACCGGTTCCACCTGCACCTTTCGGACGATCAGGGCTGGCGGATCGAGATCAAATCCTGGCCCCTTCTCACGACCATCGGAGGGGCAACCTCGGTCGGCGGCGATCCGGGCGGCTTTTATACCCAGGAGCAGTATTCCGAGATCGTCGCCTACGCCCAGAGTCGGTACATCACGGTCATCCCGGAGATCGACATGCCGGGCCACACCAACGCGGCGCTGGCGTCCTATGCGGAACTTAATTGCGACGGCGTGGCGCGCGCCCCGCACACGGGGATCGAAGTCGGCTTCAGCACGCTGTGCGTGGGGTCTGAAATCACCTACCGGTTCATCGACGATGTAATCCGCGAGTTGGCGGCGATCACGCCGGGGCCGTACCTGCACATCGGCGGGGACGAAGTCCAGACGCTTGGCGCCGGCGACTACAACGCCTTCGTGCAGAAGGCGCAATCGACCGTCCACAAATACGGCAAGCGGATGATCGGCTGGGACGAGATCGGCCGGATCGACCTGCTGCCGCTGACGCTCGTCCAATATTGGAACGGCCCGCTGGCGGTCGAAGCGGCGCGTAAGGGCGCCAAGATGATCATGTCTCCGGCCTCCCGGGTTTACTTGGACATGAAATACAACCCGTCGACCGAACCCGGATTGTACTGGGCCGGGTACGTCGAAGTGCAGGAATCCTATTCCTGGGATCCGGCAACCCAGCTCGAAGGGGTGTCGGAAGGCCAGGTCCTCGGCGTGGAAGCCCCGCTCTGGACGGAAAGGATCCGCACCCGGGCGGACATCGAATACATGGTTTTCCCGCGGCTGATCGGCGTGGCCGAAATCGGCTGGTCGAGCGCGGCCGGGCGCGAGTGGAGTGAATACCGGCTGCGCCTGGCGGAGCACGGACCGCGGCTCGCCGCGTGGGGCATCAACTTCTACCGTTCGCCGCAGGTGCCTTGGAAATGAGCGATCGGAAAACAATCCGGCCGGGGGAGCCGGTTCCGGCCGGGATGATCCGCCTGCTGGAGGAGATCTCGCTGGACGCCTGGCCGGCTTTCGAGACTGCGCTGTATGACGGCTGGGTTATCCGCTTCGCGGACGGATTCTCGCGCCGCTCGAATTCGATCGTTCCCTTGTACCCCGCCCACTTGGATGTCATGGATAAGATCCGCCGCTGCGAGGCGATGTACCGCGAACGCGGCCAACGGACGGTTTTCAAGCTGACGGCGGCGAGCGAGCCGCGCGAGCTGGACCGGATCCTTTCCGGCGACGGCTACCGGCCGGAGGCCGAAACGGGAATACGGACGGTTTCCCTCGGAGCCGCGCCCGGCGCACCCGGGTCGGATGTCGTGCTGGAGGATGCGTATTCCGATGAATGGGTATCGGCGCTGTGCGCGCTGAACGCGTACGATCCGCGCCATCATCCGACCGTCCGCGCGCTGACCCGGCTTATCCACCCGCCGCGGATATTTGCATCCATCCGCCGCGGCGGAAACATCATCGGCTGCGGCTTGGGCGTGATCCGGCTCGGGTACCTGTCCATTTTTGATATCGTGGTCGACAAGGTCTACCGGCGCCGCGGATTGGGCCGGCAGATCATGGCCGGGATCATGGATTGGGGCAGGCGCCAATCCGCGGAGACGGCCTTCCTGCAGGTGATGGCGGATAATCCGGGGGCGATGGCGATGTACGATGGACTGGGGTTTCGCGAGCAATACCGGTACGAGTACTGGGTGAAAGAATAATTCCGGCGCGATTTCGACAATTACGCGTGTTGAAAAAGTCGGTCGAGTAGCCCGCGCGTTTTGCGGGCGTATCGAGACCGCGCCAAATTACCGGTGGTCTCGATACGCAAAAACCGCTACGCGCCCACCTTTGATGCCTTTTTCAACAACCTTTAAATATCCGCAATCCTCTTGGCGAAGGTTACCCAATAAGTGAGCTAAGGTATATTGAAAAATTATTAACCGCGCCGGGCTACAGGCACTCCCCGTTATCGCACAAATTATTTTCGTTCCGGTCCACATACTTGCGGCAGCGGCCGGGGTACGAGCATCCGTTGGGGCAGAGGACGATGCAGGCGGCCGCCGGCTCGCCCGTCGGGTCGGGCGCCGTCTGAGTCGACGTCGCGGCGGCAGAGGCCGGTTCCCCGCCCGCCGGGATGGTTGACACGGCTGTGGTGGCCGCCGGCTGAGGATCTTTTGCATCCACCGTCTCCGGTATTACGGATTGGGATTGTGCTTCCAGCGGATTATCGAACAACCCGTGCACGGTGATGACAGTCGCCGCTCCCAGCACCCCCGACACCTTCAGAAAATCCCTCCGGCTGACGGAACTTGCCGCGCGCGGCGCCTCGCCGGCGGCGGTCCGGCCGAATACCGGCTCGAATGCATATCGCCGGACGGCACAGGCGATCCAGCGCCAGTGGAGAATCAGTTTAAGGACGACCATCGCCAGGGTGAAGACGGAGACCGTCAGATGGATGTGAGTCCAGGCGGCAAAATCGTACAGCGGAAGATCCAGCCAGGTGGAGATCAACAACCCGGTAATGAGGATCATAAGGAATCCCAGCATCACACCCAGATCGGCCAGATAATGGATCCGGGCTTGAGCGGGCGCCCGCGAAAAGAAGCGCAGCGTGACGGTTTCCACCCATTTCCAATGCACGATCAGATGCCAGACCGCGAGGGCGATCGCGGCAATCCCCAGCCACTCGTGAAGCGCCAACCCCGTGAGATCCGGGAAGAAGGAAATCCAGAACAACCCGGAAAGGGCGAGATCGATCCACCAGTTGGATTTATTCTTATCCATTTTTCCACCATAAAATACCGGCTACTTGTAAAAAATATATCCGATAGTTGTGAATTTCAGATGGAGACCGGATTAGGACTTCGCGAGGGACCGGCCGGGTCCGAGGTCCCGTCGGAATCGCCCGCGAAACAGGCGGCGGGCATGGCTTGTATTGACCGGATTCGGGCGCTCGACTATACTCGGACGGGATTGCCGGAGTGGCGGAACTGGCATACGCGCACGACTCAAAATCGTGTCCCGCTCGGCGGGGTGAGGGTTCAATTCCCTCCTTCGGCACTGGATGGGAGTGCCTGTGATCCTTTTCTCGTTCCGGGGCGTTGCATTCGGTAATCCGTGCGCAGCGTCCCGGTTTGTTTTTTGTGAGGCGACATGAAACGGTTCGTCCTGCTCTTGGCCGGGACGGTGATCGGCGTCCTCGCCGGGGCGTGGTACGGCTGGTCGGTAAGCCCGGTGACGTATAACGAGATTTCACCGGATCAACTGCGGGCCGAGTACCAGGCGGATTACGTGCTGATGGTGGCCGAGACCTATGACGCCGATCATGATCTCGGCGAGGCGGCAGTCCGGCTTTCACGCCTGGGACAGGCGGATCTGACGGGACTAGTGCGCCGGATCGCGGACGCCTACCAGGCGGCGGGCTTCCCGGAGCAGGATTGCACCCGCCTGTACGATCTGGCCCGCGATCTGGAACGCTTCTCCACCCTTCCCACGGCGGCGCGATGAGAAAGCATCTGGAGTGGATCTGGCTTCCGGTCGGGTTGATCCTCGGGCTGGCGCTCGGCGTGGGGTACGCGTGGGTCCTGCAGCCGGCGGATTTCCGCGGGGCGGAACCGGCCTCTCTGCAGCCGGTCTACCGCGGCGAATACATCCTGCTGATCGCCACCGCGTATCAGGCCAACGGCAATCTGGACCGGGCCCGGACGCGCCTGGAGCTGTTCCCCGAACTGGATCCCGCGGTGTTGAGTTCGCTGGCCCAGCAGGTGGTGGCGGCGCGCGGATCGGAGGACGCGGCGCGCGGGCTGGCGCGGCTCTCGGTCGCGCTGGCGGAACAGACCCCAATGCCTTCGTTTGCCTTCACCGTTACTTCCGGCATCCCTCCGACCGCCCGGGCGACACCAACCGAAAATCCGACGCTGGCGCTGACGGTCCCGCCTATGCCGACCGCCACCCTCAAGCCGACCCAATTTTCAACCGCCACCACGCTCCCGGGATACGTTCTCGTTTCGCGCGAACAAGTCTGCAACCCGCTGATCACGCAACCGCTCGTTCAGGTGCTCGTCCGCACGCCGGGCGGCAAGGGCGTGGCCGGGGTGGTGATCCGGATCCTCTGGGAGGGGGGCGGTTCGACGTTCGTGACCGGGATGAAACCGGAGCTCAGCCCGGGGTACGCCGACTACGGGATCGAGCCGGGAAAGGCGTATCAGATCACCATCGGTGACGGATTGACGGTGGTGCGCGACGTCTCCGTGCCGACCTGCCCGGGAGCGACGGCGGTCGCCGGGGGCGGCACCAGTGCCGCCTTCGCCGGTTCGTGGCGGCTGGTATTTGAGATGCGCTAGCGACGAAAAAACAGTTGACAGGGTTTGCGGGAATTTACTGAAGTTTGCCAACAGGTTGTTGAAAAAGGATGTCATTGCGAGGAGCGAAGCGACGAAGCAATCTCCCTATTATTCCGAAGGGAGAGATTGCTTCGCTCCCTCCGGTTTCTCGCAATGACATTTGTTTTTTCCCTTTTTCAACACCCTGCCAAGAGAAAATTTCTGAGAATCGCGAACAGTATCCTGGTGCGTACGGGATCGAGGTAATTATAAAAATTTTGATGTATACTCATGTTCATCCGCATTCATAAAAATCAATTCAATAATGGGGAAAGGGATATGCCATGATAGAGTCCTCGATTTTCCCTGGAAAATCCCTCCGGCACATCGAATTGATTGGGTCTTGTTTATTCCTTGCTATTGGCAGCGGTTGTTCGATGATCGCGCCGCCGACCCTGACGCCGACACCCACCGCCACCTCTACGTTTACCGCCACCTGGACATCCACCGATACGCCGACGCCCACCAACACCCTGACGCCGACCGAAACGCCAACGTCCACGATCACGCTTACCCCCACGCCGGTATACAATGCGCCGGGGAATTACCCGATGAAAAACAAATGCCATTATCTTTACTTTGGTGTCAGGGATAGGGGGATGGTATATCCCGCCTCTTTGACGGTCTGTTTGATGAATGTGGCGATATATCAGGATGGGCGGATGGAATTTGATATGTATTACGCGGTCGTGCCACCGCCGAACTTTGAGGGTGACGTGTCGATTGTGATCCCCGGGAATGATCGAAGAATTGCCTTAACCGACAATATCCAGAATACGTACGCCTTCACATCATTCGGGGGGTGCACCAATAGCGATTTGAAAACATCCAAAAATACAAAAGCCTGCAACGGCTGGTTTCTATTTCCTCCGGCGAAACCCGGGGCGACTAAGTTCACCTTTCGATACCCATGGATAAGAACCATATACCTCTTTGAGGATATCGTCTTTATAAGTTCTCAATAGGAAAAACTGCATCCCGCAAGGAAGAGTACGGTTTCGGTTTATTTTCTTGGGAATCCGACAGAATGGTGCAGGATACATAGAAAATTGTAAAAAAATCCAAATTCTCTTCCCGCCATTTTCGGGAGAAGAGAAAGAGGACAGGCCAATTTGTGGAAAGCCGGTAATCAGAATGCATCACGCCCCAATAAGGATGATTCTTCCATTCATCGGCGCGTTGGCAATTCTCTCGGCATCCTGCGGCGTCCCGGCCGGTCAGCCCGGATCCGTTGACAAACCGGTAGAAGTTATTACCGCCCTCGGGGAATATCGATATGCCTTCAAATGCGTTCCGGTCGTGGAAATTTCCGTGGAAATGATGCAAATCCCCCGGCGGCTAATGTATTGTTTGTATCGTGCGCAATTCCCTGCTGACGGTTTGCGCGACGACAGTTGATATCGTCTTGAGCGATCCGCAATAGACGATTCCAGCCGAGAGGAATTCCGCAAGCGGAAGGAACGAGATGCCGTGGCTCTTTTTGCTCCTGTTGCTTATCGGTTTTGCGTGCAACCTGACCAGTGTATTTACGTCCTTCTTTTCCAGGAAACTTGGTGAGCGTGCGGGATCGGCGGTGACGGTGCTATTGCGCGACATATTCGGCATTCCGGTGTGGGGACTGGGGTTTGCGCTCGCTGCGGTTTCAAAATCCGCTCCTCTTTTTTCTCCCGGCGCCGCAACCGTTGTCGTGGGATGGCTTTTAATCGCGGCCGGTGCGGCGGTGATCGTGATCGCGCTTTGGACGATCCGCATGCGGGCCGCGGCGCCAACCGCGCGGGATGCCCTGGCCGAGACCGGCATCTATGCCCGCATCCGGCATCCGATCCACTCCGGAACGATCCTTGAATTCCTCGGCATCCTGCTTGTCCGGCCGAGCGCCTCCATGGCGCTGGCGTGCGGACTGGGATTGGTGTGGGCTCTGCTCCAGACCCGGTTCGAGGAATGGGATCTGCTGCGGCGGATCCCGGGTTACCGCGGGTACATGGATCGCGTGCCGCGGTTCATCCCCCGAATCCACCAACCCTAAGGGTCCGGTTTTCACCATAATCGCCCGCCGCGATTGGACCCAGGACCCTTAGGATCTCCTACCCCGCCTGTTCCAGTTGGTTTGCGGTATCATTTCTGAATTCGTTCCATTAATGCGGGAGGATGAATTTATGCGTTTGCGCATGTTCCGGGTCGATGCGTTCACCGATACCGTCTTCCGCGGCAATCCGGCGGGAGTCGTCCCGTTGCGCCGGTGGCTCGCCGACGCGGTGATGCAAAACCTGGCGATGGAAAACAACCTTTCGGAGACGGCATTCTTCATCCCGGATGGGTCCGCGTATCACCTGCGCTGGTTCACGCCCTTCGAGGAAGTGCCGCTGTGCGGGCACGCCACCCTGGCGACGGCCTATGTCATTTTACGGCTCCTGCAGCCAGCGAAGAAGTCCGTCCGCTTCCACACCAGGAGCGGAGAGCTGAATGTGGCGCGCAAGGGGGAGCTTCAGGTGATGGATTTTCCGCGTTACAAACCGCAGCGCTGCGATCCGCCGGCGGGGCTGGAGCAGGCGCTGGGCGCCCGAGCGGCGGAAGTCTGGAACACGCGCGAGGATCGGCATTTATATGCGATCTTCGAATCGGCCGGCGTGATCCGTTCCATGGCTCCCGATATGGCCAAATTGGCGGCCTTGCACCCGTATCAGCTGTCGGTCAGCGCCCCGGGGGAGGGGGAGGATTTCGTCTCGCGCTTTTTTGCCCCGTCCGTCGGCATCCCGGAGGATCCGGTGACGGGTTCGGCGCATTGCGCGCTGATACCGTATTGGGCCGGACGCCTCGGGAAGACGAAACTCCATGCCCGCCAGGTTTCCAGGCGGGGCGGCGAACTGTTCTGCGAAGATCTGCCGGACACGGGCCGGGTGCGGATTTCCGGCCGGGCGGTGCTTTCGCTGACCGGATACCTGACCGTCTGAGCGAATTCCGGGATAGGTTGAAGGAATAGTGAATGGGGCACACCACACACGATGGCTTATGCTTCAATCCACCCTACTAATCCGTTTACGGTATAACTCGGAGACACCATGGCAGATCATTTTGAAGTTGTGGACACCGTTTGCGGCAGGCAGGAAGGGGAGATTCTGAAAAGTTACCTGCGCGCGCAGGGGATCGATTGCGAGATTTCACAAGAGGGCGCCGGGTATGTGATCGGTTTGACCGTCGATGGTTTGGGGGCGGTTCAAATCCTCGTCCCCTCCGGCCAGCGGAAAAAAGCCCTGGAAGCCCTGAAAAGCTATCGAAGCGAGCAAGCGCCAAAAACCCGGCAACCGAAGCAACCGAAAAAAGCGAGCCGCCGGAAGCCATGAACCCGCCCGGCCGCAATCCAAATCCCCACGGACGGTCCCCATGAAGCCGGCTCCCGAATTGCCCCGCGGATTCTACCGGCGGTACGGGAAGCGGCTACTGGATCTATTGCTTTCGATCCTGGCGCTTATCGTCCTCGCGCCGTTTTTCCTGATCATGGCCCTCGCCATCCGGCTGGAATCCCGCGGGCCGATCCTATATGTCCAGGACCGGCTGGGGATGCACGGGAAAATATTCCGCGCCTTCAAGTTCCGCACAATGACCCATGCTCCCCGGACGCCGGATCATGAGATTCACCCCGGCGACCCTGAACTGACCCGCGTCGGCGCCTTCCTGCGGCGTTACAAACTGGATGAGCTGGCGCAGGTATTCAACGTCCTGGCCGGACAGATGTCGTGGGTCGGTCCGCGGCCGGCATTGCCCCGCCAACTGGCGGAATACAACGCCCACGGACGGAAGCGGCTGCTGGCGAAGCCCGGGATGTCCGGGCTGGCGCAGGTGCACGGCAACATTTATCTCTCCTGGCCGGAACGATGGGTGTACGACGCCCGGTACGTGGACGAATGCTCGCTCCGGCTTGATTTGTGGATCATCTGGCGTACAATCGCGGTGATGATCGTCGGGGAAGAAAAATTTCTCAGGGATCCGAAAGACCAAAAGGAATAATCATTTCCCATGCCGGAAACCCAGGAACCGGTGATCGTCCTCGCCGGCAGCGTCCATAGCTCATACCTCACGCTGCAGGCGCTCATCCGCCACCGGATGCGCGTGGCCGGAGTGCTCGGACTTGCCGCCGCGCAATCCGCGAACGTCAGCGGCTACACCCGGATGGATGCGCTCGCGCGGGAAGCCGGGATCCCATACGCGGAATTCGCCGATTTAAACGCCCCCGCGATTGTGGAGCAGGTCCGCCGCTGGGTGCCGGATGCCTTCTTCATTGTCGGCCTCTCGCAGATGGTTAAGAAAGAGCTGCTCTCCATCCCCCGCCTGGGGTGCGTCGGATTTCATCCCACCTGCCTGCCCGAGGGGCGCGGGAGGGCGCCGGTGGCCTGGATGGCGTTCGAAGGGCGCAGCGGCGCGTCGACGTTCTTTAAAATGACCGAGCGCGCCGATGCGGGGCCGATCCTGGTCCAGGAACCTTTCCCGGTGACGGACGCGGATTATTCCGCCGACGTCGAACGGAAACTCGAGGCGGCGCTGACGATTGCCCTGGACCGCTGGCTTCCGAAACTTAAGCGCGGGGAATGGCAGGCCGTGCCCCAGGACGAATCCAAAGCCACGTATTACGGGAAACGGAGCCCGGAAGACGGCGCCATTCGCTGGGAAAGGCCGGCCGTTGAAATCCAGGCGCTCGTCCGGGCCGCGTCGCACCCGTATCCGGGAGCGTTCACGTTCTTCGAAGGCCGCAAGCTGATCGTCTGGCGCGCGGCGGTGGAGAAGGATCTGCCCTTCCGCGGCGTGATGGGACGCATTGTGCATAACGATAAATCCAAAGGCCCTCTGGTGCAGACCGGGGAGGGCCTGCTGTGGCTGACGGAAGTGGAATTGGTCAACACCGCGGACGGCGAATTCCCGAAGCTGCGGATCGGATCGCGGCTCGGGTGCGCGCCCGAAGCCGAGCCATACGCCCTGCCTGGCCGCGTCCAAGCCCTGGAGGCGCGAATCGCCGAACTCGAAAAATCCTTCCCCCGGAAAAAAACATGAACATACTTGTCGTTGCCACCCATCCGGATGATGAAGTCCTCGGCTGCGGCGGGGTGATCGCGCGCCATGCCTCGCGCGGAGACCGGGTGGATGTCGTGGTCGTCACCCGCGGCGCGCCGGAGCTGTACGACGAGAATCAGGTAAAAACGCTGCGCCGGGAATTGGAAGCCGCGCATGCGCTGCTCGGAGTTTCGGCGGTGCATTTTCTGGATTTTCCGGCGCCCAAGCTGGATCTCGTTCCGGCCTATGAACTGGCGGACGCCATTTCCGCCCTGTTCCATTCGCTTCAACCGGCGGCGGCTTACATCCCCCACCGCGGCGATCTCCATTCGGATCACCGCTCGGTGTTCAGCGCGGCGCTGGTCGCGGCGCGCCCGATCGGGAAATCCCCCGTGCTGAAAGTCCTGAGTTATGAGACTCTTTCCGAAACGGAATGGTCCGCGCCGGTGGCGGAGGACGCCTTTCTGCCCTCGGTCTTCATCGACATCTCCCCGTTCCTGGATAAAAAGAAGCAGGCCATGGCGGCTTACCGCAGCCAGCTGAAAGAATTTCCCCATCCCCGCTCGCTGCTCGCGGTCGAATCCCTGGCGCGTCTGCGCGGAAGCACCGTGGGAGTTCAGGCGGCCGAGGCGTTTCAATTAATACGGGAAATCGATTCGGCGTAAAATAACCAAATTCATCAACGCAAAGCGCAAAGACGCTAAGGCGCAAGGAAAACCGATCGTAAGAGCATGGTTTTCCTTGCGCCTTAGCGTCTTTAAATTAAGGTATTAATTATTCGGAGAAAATTGGTTCGCGGGCGGGGTTGCCGACCCGGTACCAGGAGATGTTCAGCGCGGGGCCGGGATCGGTTTTGTAATTAATCCGGTAATGGCCGACCACGAGCTCGAGCGTAATTCCATAGCGCGCGCGGATGTCATTCGCCAGGAGGACCAGCGCCTGCAGCTGCGCCGGCGGGAAATCCTCCCAAAACCGGTATCCAAACGCCATAAGGTAGTCTTCGAAAATCGCCCCGGTGTACGTCTCCGGATGCCCCAGCTGCCCGTCGTTGACCAATTCTATCCCGATCGATTGCAGGTAAGGTTCGAGGAAGGTGCCGTCCGGACGCTGGCACAGCGGGCAGGAGGGAAGGCAGACCGACCGGCTTCCCCCGCACGAAGCGTGAAACGCCCCGAGACTCTCCGGCACCATCTGGTAGATTTGCCCGTTGCGGTCGATCACGTAATGGACGCTGGTGTTGAGCGGCCGCTGAAACTCGTTGAGAGTGGCCTGCAGCGTGCCGCGGGTGGCGTGCAGCACGATCCCGCGGGGGAAATTGCCGCGCGCCACGTTGCACGAAGGCTTGGAGAGGATCGGGGCGGATAATTTGGCGAGGGTTTCCTTGGTGATGTCCGGCGGGATCGAAAGCCGCTCCATGGCATACAGGCGCTGGATCGGATCGGCGATCTGATCGATATTCGCGCAGGAGGAGAAGTAGCTCCCGGCATTGACGGCGGGAGTGACGGCCGTGGCGGTCGTCGTGGATCCGATCCCCGCGGTCGGAGAGGCGCCGGGCGCCGCCGGACTGTATGCCGCGATCAACTCGCCGAAGGTTTTTCCGTAGGCCGCGTAGACCGCCGGATAGATCTGGGGATTGGAATACGGGTACATCCGCGGCAGATCGTAACGGCGGGGATCGGCGCGGTGCACGCCGCGGTCGGTGCGGGTGTTACCGGCGACGGCGAACCGGTAGCCGATGGATTCAACCACCCGCAGCGCCCCGTCGTTGTACGAATCATACGGATAAGCAAACCCGATCGGTTCCCGCCCGGTCTGATCCGCGATGATCTGGCGCGAGGTAAGGGCATCCCAGCGCTGCTCCTCGGTGGTGATGGTGCTGAAATCCGGATGACTGACGCCGTGGCTCTCGACGGAGATCACGCCTTCGGCCGCCCAATCCCGCAGGTCCTGCCAGCATACTTTGTTTTCGGCCCCGCAATCGTCGGCGATGGCGTTTGTGACGACAAAGAAAAGCGCGTTAAATCCGTGCTGTTTCAGAGCCGGGATGATGTTATCGCGGTAATCGCCGCGTTGAGCGGTGCCGATATCGAAGGTCAGGACGACCGATTTTGCCGGGGCGCCGCCGCCGTCGAGGAAGGCCGCCAGCTGTTCGGCGTTCAGAGTGCGGTAACCGTTTTCCTCCAGCCAATCCAGCTGCGAACGGAACCAATCGGTTGTCATCATGATTTCGTCGCTGAACCGGTACGTGGTGTGGTGGTACTCGACAATCGCAAGCCCCTCGGCGGACGCCTCCGGCGTGGGAGTGGAGGTGAAGGTGGAAGATGGGGCGGCGGACGGCGTGTACGTCGCCGACGACGAAGGCGAAGGCCCAAACGGAGAGGCCGATTGGGCGGGAGTCGGGGTGGCGGCCGGCGCCGCGCCGCAGGAAGAAAATAAAACCGCCAGGAGCGTCAATGCCGCCGAACGTTGGAGAAAAGCCGGGCGGTTTTGCGGGAAAAAATGTTTGCGGGGAAGTGCGCCAGTCCCCTTACCCGCCTTGCCCGCGGCGGGCGGGGAGGGTTGTGCGCTCCGCGAGGGGATTCGAAAAAAGGCCGGAGGGCGGAACATACGAGGATTATACCTGAAGCGGATTCGCACATCGGAATTTTTTCGCCGGAATTCCCGCCGCGGAGCCGGCAGGACGGTTCACGGCGGCAAACAGCGGGCTGAATCCTTTGCTTTCTGACGGTGCGGTGGTAGACTATGCCCGTTCACTGCCGATGTGCCGCCGAGATCGTCGCAGGAGGATGGATGGCCGTTGCGCGAATTTTGTGCATCGACGACGAAAAGGAAATCATCGATCTGATCCGCCTGATACTCGGGCGGAAAGGATACGAAGTGGAAGGCGCCATTGGCGGAGAGGCGGGTCTGGCGAAGGCGCGTTCCTGGAAGCCCGACCTGGTCCTCCTGGACCTGATGATGCCGGATATGGACGGCTGGGAGGTGTTTCACCGGATCCGGGCGGAGGAGAGCCTCGCCAAGGTGCCGGTGGTGGTGGTGACCGCCCGCGCGCAAAGCATCGACCGCGTGCTCGGGCTGCACGTGGCGCGCGTCAACGATTACATCTCGAAACCATTCACACCGCAGGATCTGGTCGAAAGCGTGGAGCGGGTGCTGGCCAGCCAGCACGCGTCGCGGCTGCCCCCCGTTTAACCCGGCCCGGGGAAGTTAACTCCCACGCGCCGTTTCCCGCTTTCGCGGGATGTGGACCCCATGGATGCTCGAGTATGTTCCAGGATGTTCCGACCTGCGATCCCGCGCGGTTAGCCGCGCGATTGCACATTTGAGGGACGATGCGCGAAACGGGTCTCATCCGGGAGTGCGGAAGCACAGCCGCCGTGCGGATCGCTTCGTCGGGCGCGGCACTGGCCCGGCGGGTGCGCCTATGCCGCGGATTCGGCCGCAAGCTGCTCGGCCTGATGTTTCGCGCCCGCCTCGCCGCGGACGAGGGCGCGCTGCTGGCATACGACCGACCTTCCAAGGTGGAGACATCCATCCATATGTTCTTCGTGCCGTTCCCCCTCGGCGTGTTCTGGCTGGATTCCGGGGGAACCGTCGTCGACCGGGTCCGGGCGCTTCCGTGGCGGCCGTTTTACGCGTCCGGCGTTCCGGCCAACTATGTGCTCGAATTGCATCCGGATGCCTTGAATCAACTTAAGATTGGTGACCGCGTTGAATTTTATTAGAAGGCTTCTCTTATTCGGGTTGATCCTCATCCCGGCGCTTTGGCGGGCTCCCATCTCGCGGGCGCAGGTCGACGGTCCGGTGTACATCGTCCTGGAGGGGGATTCCTACTGGGCGATCGCGGATACGTTCAAGGTCACGATCCCCGACCTTCTGGCCGCCAACGGTTTTTCGGCGAACCACATCCTCAATCCGGGCGACCGACTGGTCATCCCGGGGTACGAAGGGATCCACGGCATCATTTCCATTCGAACGGTGGAACTGGGGGAAAATCTTGCGACTCTGGCATTGCGAACGGGCGTCCCCGCCGACACGCTGCTGCGGTTGAACCGGCTGGTAAACCCGGAACGACTTTATGCCGGGCAGGCGCTGATCATTGTCGAACCCGAAGCGGGAACGACGGGCGCGACCCGCTGGGAAACCGGCAAGATGCTTTCCCTTTCCACCGGAACGCCGCTCCTCGCGCTGGCCGCCGCGGAGGGAAAAAATCCCTGGGAGCTGACCGGTTTGAATGCGCTTTCCTCCCAGGCGGATCAATTTTCCGGCCAATCGCTGCTTACCGTCGGCGGCGATCTCCCGCTGCGGGCCTGGCCGGCGCCGATCGAAGATGTCCGGTTCCGGTCCCTGCCGCTCGTGCAGGGGATGACCGGCGAAATCTTCATCACGCTTCCCGGAGAGGCCCAGGCGGAGGGAACGCTGGGCGATTGGGTGCTCAATTTCCGGGCGTTGGGCAGCCGGCTGGCGGCTCTGCAGGGAATCCACGCCACCGCCGCGCCAAAGACGTATCCGTTCCGGATGACGGTCACGCTCGCCGACGGCCGCACCCGGGTGTTCGAGCAGGATGTGCTGCTCATCAGCGGCAACTACCCGCAGGAAACCGACCTGAAGGTTCCCGCCGAGACGCTGGATCCCGCGACCATCAACGCGGAATCGGAACAGGTTCGCTCGATCGTCGCGCCCTTCACGGAATCGCGCTTTTGGGAGGGATTGTTCCTCGCCCCCTCCTCCAAAGGCATCACCTCGCTGTACGGCAACCGCCGCAGTTACAACAACGGCGCGTATTATTCATTTCATGCGGGGGTGGATTACGCCGGCCGGGAAAAGGATCCGATCCTGGCGCCGGCCGCGGGCAGGGTGATCTTCACCGGCCTGCTGACCATCTGCGGCAACACCACGATCATCGATCACGGCTGGGGCGTTTATTCCCGCTATTGCCACCAGCACACGATCGAAGTCCAGACCGGGCAGCGGGTCGAGCCCGGCCAGGAAATCGGCCTGCTCGGCCGCACCGGCAGGGTGGACGGCCCTCATCTGCATTGGGAAATCTGGGTTGGGGGCGTGCAGGTCAACCCACTTCAATGGCTGGAAGAGTTTTATCCATAGCACTTTCCTTATTGAGTTATCGTTCCGGTTCCTCCGAAGCGGTTTGCCGCCGCCAAACCCCCGGCTGACCGGTATTTGCACCGCTTTCGCACCCCAATGTCCCGTTTGGCCCGGCCTCAGTCCGTATAATTATTGTTGAGCGGGCTTCTTCTTGAAAATTTGTCCGTTCCGATTGCGAGTAGAAAACGAAGTATAAAGATTAAACCTCAATAAAAAAAAACTGGATCGACTCCCAAAGGAGGAACCCTAAAATGAACCATACCGGTATAACGATGATAGAACCTGAAAACAGCGTGTACAGAATTGGCGGAGCGGCAGCCCTGGCATGCGCACTGATGTATGTCATTACACTCGGAATCTATGTGCCGGCCTATCGCGCCGGTCCGCCGCCCGGCACCGTGCTCGAATGGTTCACGCTGTTTCAGGCCAATCCGCTCACCGGGCTCTTCTTCCTCGGTCTGGCCGATATTGTCATCATGATTCTCTGGGGTCCGATGACTCTGGCTTTATACGCCGCCCTCAAACAAAACGGTAAATCCTGGACGATGATTGCCACGGCATTTGTATTTGTGGGGATGGCGGTCTACCTTGCCACGAATACCGCCTTTTCGATGCTTTCTCTTTCTCACCAGTATGCCGCCGCCGCAACCGAAGCGCAGAAATCCATCGTCCTTGCGGCCGGGCAGGCGATGATCGCCGTCGGCGAGGGAACGGGCGGTCAATATACGGGAATGCCTTTGGCCTGGCTTGCCGGTTTGATCCTCTCGGTCATCATGCTGCGGAGCAAGGTTTTCAGCAAAGCAACCGCCTGGACAGGTATCGTGGGATTGGGGCTTTTATCGGCGAGTATCCCATTCGCCGGATATACGACCACCGGGCCGACGACAGCCGTCGTGAGCGCGATTATCGCCGTTACGTATATGGGCGGCGGATTGCTTTCACTGGCGTGGTACATCCTTGTCGGGCTGAGACTATTAAAGCTGGGGCGGTTCGAACGCCGCGCACGGTGATATTCGGGAAGGGTAGGGGATGCCTGGAGCAGCCATCGGACCGGGGGGATCATCCTGTTGGGCGTGCTGGACGTCGGGGTGCTCCTGGCGGCGAAAACCTTCCGCTGGGAATAATGGATACGTAACGCTGATTTATCGGATTCCTCCGAACCGGCCTAAAAATTTTTAGATTTCGATTTTGGGTTAAGCCGCAGGAAGCGATTTTGATTATAAATCCGTCGAACTAATGCAATCGCGGGAACAAAAATGGAAACTCCGAAGGAACATAATTATTCGTTTGACTTCCTGCGGGTGACCGCTATGCTCGCGGTTGTCCTGTATCATTCGGCCGCGGCCTACAGTTTTCTCTCGCCGTACTGGGCGGTTCAGGATACGCAGAATATTTTGGGGGATGTGTTACGGGCGTTGCTTGTCGTTTTTATCATGCCCTTTTTCTTTTTTGCGGCGGGTTTCTTCGTCCTCCCGTCCCTGCGGAACGATACCACGCTGCAGTTTATCTGGAAAAAAATTAAACGGCTCGGGGCATATTGGCTCTTTGCCGTCCTGATCATTATCCCGTTTTTCAGTTCGAAAACGAGCGAGTGGACCGGAACGTATTTCGATTATTGGATCGGATCCCTGTTGAGTTTTCGGGATGCGCGGGCGGCTCCTTTGGCCTCCGGCCAGACCAACAGCATGCATTTTTGGTTTATCTCCCTGTTGCTGTACGTCGATATCCTTTTTGCGGTGGTGTACAAAATCATCATCCGGTTCCGCAAACCCGAGCCCAGCCATCCGTCCGATGCAAAATTGACGCTGTCCCGCCTGGCAGGTTTTTTACTGTTAACGTCCGCGGTGGATTTCCTATTTCTGGCTTTTATCCCGGATGCCCATTGGATCATTATCCCGAATGTGATCCAGGTCAATATTAATCAACTTCCGATCATGATTCTGTATTTTGCCTTCGGTACGTACGCCAGGGACAAAGGCTGGTTTGCGAACGACCCCCTGCCGCTTAAGCTTCGGCATTGGCTTTTCATTTCAATCCTCGCCACCGCCGCCTATTTAATTCTCG
>CAZYSF010000213.1:0-3730 GCA_964649635.1 uncultured Anaerolineales bacterium
TATTCTCCCCGCCGCCGATACCGATATCCGCAGACGCCGGTTCCCCGGTCGAGGTGGAACGCTCTGTGCGCGCCAACCACGGGGAAACCATCTGGATCGGTTCGCGCATCACCCAGTTGCACGATGAATACTCCGGAAATCCGTTCCTGGGTTTCATTGATGTGACCCGCGACATTACGACGCGCAAGCGGGCCGAGGAACAGATCCAGGCGGCGCAATCCAGCCTGGTGGAGAGCGCCCGCCTGGCGGCGCTCGGCGAGCTGGCCTCCGGGGTCGCGCATCAGATCAACAACCCTCTGACGGCGATCATCGCCGAGGCGCAAATCCTCGGCCGCCAGCTGGCACCCGAATCCAGCGAGCGGGAGAGCACGACGATCATCGAGCAGGCCGGCTGGAAGGCCCAGCAGGCGGTCCAGGATCTGCTGGAGTTTTCGCGCGCCAGCCCCGATACGCTCCAAAGCGTGTCGGTCAATGAAACCATCCAGAAGGCAGTGCGCATGGTCGGCGCGCCGATCCAGGCCGGCGGAGGCGGATTGGAGATTCACCTCGCGGAGGATCTGCCGTCCGTGCAGGGGTACCCCGTGCGGCTTGAGGATCTGTGGGTCAACCTGCTGCTCCTGGCTCGCGACGCCATCGCCGACGGGTCGCCGCACCGCATCTTCGTCCGGTCCGGCGCCCGCGCGGACAAAGCGGTGATCGTGGAGGTGGGTGACGACGGCCGGGAGATTCCGGCCCATGAACTCGAAACGCTTTTCGAGCCGCATTTCGCCGGGGCCGTGGCGGGGCGCGGCAACGGGATGGAATTCAGCATTTGCAGGGAAATCGTGCGGCAACACGGAGGCCAGATCCGCGCAACCTCATCGGCGGATTTTGGTACAATCGTTGCAGTCGAACTTCCCACGGAGGTCGGCAATGGATCTGGCGAACATCCTGGTCATTGAGGACGATGATATTGTCGCCCGGACGATTGAACGCAGCCTCCGCGGCGAGGAATTCAGGGTGGATATTGCCTCCAGCGGCGTGGAAGGCCTCAAAGCCGCCCGCCGCAACCGGCCGGACCTGATCATCCTCGACGTCATCATGCCGGGGATGGACGGGTATGCGGTCTGCCGGGAAATCCGCGCGGATCCGGTTCTCACCCACATCCCGGTCCTGTTCCTGACCGCCAAGATCAAGGACGAGGACAAGATTACCGGGTTCAACGCCGGCGCCGACGATTACCTCTGCAAACCGTTCAACATCGACGAATTAATCCTGCGGGTTCGCGCCATCCTGCGCCGGACCCAGCGCCAGGCGGCCTCACCGGCTCCCGCGGGAACCGCGGTGAAGGTGGGGGATTACACGCTCGACACCGCGACCTTCGAACTGCAGACTCCGCACCGCGGCAAGGTGCGCCTGACCCCGGTCCAGTACGACCTCCTTTACCACCTCATGAGTCACCCCGGCCAGATCTATTCCCCCATGAGGCTCCTGAACGAAGTCTGGGATTATCCGACCGACACGGGGTCCCCGGATCTCGTCCGCGTTCATGTAAAGAACCTGCGGGAACTGGTCGAACTCGATCCGCGCACGCCGGCATTCATACGAACCGTTCCCGGTTACGGATATACGGTCACCACCGATCCCGCCTAGGCTAACAGCGATGCGTACCAAAAGAAAAGATCCCCGGTCTGCCCGGCCCGCACGGGCCCGGACAACCCCAAGCGATTCGCCGTCCACGGCGGTTCTTCCGCCGGCGGACGCGGTCGGCGGGACGGGCGGGTTGTGCGCCGCGGCTCTGGAATCACTGGATTACATCCTTCAGG
The DNA here is from genome assembly GCA_964649635.1 of uncultured Anaerolineales bacterium. GTDB lineage: Bacteria > Chloroflexota > Anaerolineae > Anaerolineales > RBG-16-64-43 > JAFGKK01. The sequence continues at coordinate 1,806 of CAZYSF010000213.1, forward strand.
CCGTCGGCCGCACGGGCGGCGCCATCCTCGTCCATCCCGAAGAGGGCGGAGAGCCGTTGCTCATCGCCGCGCGGAATGTCCCCGCAGCATGGGAAGGGTTGACCGAAAATCCGGACCACCCCCTGCGGAAGACCGCCCGGCGGGTGCTCCAAACCGGCATGGAAGATCCCCCCGACCCGAAATTAAACCTGGCGGCCGCCGTCCCGCTCATGGCCCGCTCCTCGAAGCAAGGGGCGCTGCTCCTGGCGGGCGAGCCGTTCGCGCCCGCGGCCCATGCGCGGCTGGCGGAATTGGCGCACGTCGCGGGCCGGACGCTGCGAATCTCCCGCTCGATGGAATCCCTTCAGGCGGCCGACAAGGAGCTGGCGTCGCTGCACATGATCGCCAGCATCCTTTCCTCGGACCTTGAACTGGACGATATTCAGAAGGCGATGGTGGCCGGGGTTCGCCAGATAATGGATTGCGAATTCGGCTGCCTGATCCTGGTTGGAGACGGACGGGCGACCTTCGAGCGGAAAATCCTCGGCGATGGATCGGAGTGGATCCGCCGGGAAGTCGCGCCGATGGAAGGCAGCCTGGTCGCCGAATGCCTTCGGAATTCCCAGCCCGCCCGCTGGAACGAACCCGCGGCGAATCCGCGCCTGACCGCGGAGGCGGAACGCCTGCTCGGGACGGCGCCGCGCTCCTACCTGTGCGCGCCGTTGCGGTCCGGCGACGAGCCGATCGGCATGCTCGATATGTTCAACAAGCGCGGCGGGCCGTTCACCCCGTACGATCAGGAGCTGATCAGCCTGCTGGCCACTTCGATGGCCGACGCGGTCTACAACAAACGGCTGATCCAGCAGACCAAGCAGGTCAACCTGGATCTGAAGGCCAGCCGCGAGGAGCTCCTGAATTCGCGCAACACGCTTCGCGCGCTGTTCGACAATCTCCCCGCCTCGCTCTACATCGTGGACCGCGCCTACGCCCTGCGGGCGATCAACCGCAGCCGGGCCCGGCGCGCCGCTTCGCGCCCCAACCTGCTGGTTGGGCGCTGCTGTTACGAGGCGCTGTTCCAGCGGATCAGCCCGTGCCCCGAATGCCGGGTGGCGGAAACATTCCAAAACGCCGGAAGCACGACGCGCGCGCTGCGGCTGGCGGAAACCGCCGGCGATGCCAAGGAGTGGGAGATCAGCACCTATCCGATCCTGGACGAAGCCCAGGGGGTGGTGCAGGCCGTGCTGTTCGAGGAGGATGTTACGGAACGGCGCCATCTGGAGGCCAACCTCGCGCAATCCGAGAAGCTGGCGGCCGTCGGCCAGCTGGCGGCGGGCGTGGCACACGAGATCAACAACCCCCTCACTGCCGTGATCGCCAACGCCCAGCTGATGCAGCGTTCGCTGGCGCCCGACAGCGAGATGCAGGAATCGGTGGAGCTGATTCTGATCGCCGGCAGCCGCGCGGCCCAGGTGGTCCGCAATCTGCTCGATTTCGCCCGCAAAGAGCAGTACCGGTTCGACCGGACCGAGATCAACGAGACCATCCGCAAGACCCTCGAACTGGTCCAGCATGAGGTCGTCTCCCGGTCGATTGCGGTGAAGTTCGATCCGGATCCGGACCTGCCGCGCGTCATGGCCAGCGGCGATCATCTGCAGGGGGTGTGGCTCAACCTGATCCTCAACGCGTTTGACGCGCTCAGCGGCATGCCCGGCGAGATCTGGGTGACGACGCGGGTTCACGGCCGCGAGGTGCAGGTGGTGATCGAAGACACCGGCAAGGGCATCCCGCCGGAAATTCTGCCGCGGATATTCGAGCCGTTCTTCACGACCAAACTGCCCGGCCAGGGGACCGGGCTGGGCCTCTCGGTCTGCCACCAGATCATCAAACAGCACGGCGGCACGATCCTCGCCGAGAGCGAGGCCGGTCACGGCACGCGGTTCACCGTT
>CAZYSF010000214.1:0-2778 GCA_964649635.1 uncultured Anaerolineales bacterium
GAGGAAATAACTTCCAAAGACAAAGTAAGATTGGCATTCCCGCGCCTGCCCTCGCGAAGCATTCCCACTCGAATCTGGTTCTTGAGTGGGAATGTATGCGAAGCGAGGGTGCTCTCAGCGGGAATCCATGACACCATCTGATTTTACCCAACTACATTAAGGAAAACCTTGGATGCCCGCTACGATCACGCGGGCATGACGATCTCTTTACAGAAAAAATCCCGGATCTTATCCGGGATTTTTGCATTATTCGAATAAACGAAAAACGGGAATTATTGTTGCCCGCCTGCCTTTTCATCATTTAATTTGGCGATCCCGTTGCGGACCTGCAGCAGCAGGTGACTCATCTCGGCTTCCAACCGGGAGAGGGATTCCAGGACATACTCGTCCGCTTCGCTGCGGATGCTGGCGGCATCCTCGCGCGCCTGCTGGACGATCTGTTCGGCGCGTCCCTCCGCGGCCGAGGTGATCGAATCATGCTGGACCAGGCTTTCGACCCGTTCGCGCGCGATATTGACCGTGCGCTGCGCCTCCTCCTGGGCCTGCGCCAGGTAGCGCTCCTTCTGGGTCATGACCTGCTGAGCTTTTTTAACTTCCTCGGGAATGGCAATGCGCAGCTGATCGATCAACTCGAGGAATCGTTCCTCGTTGACCGCCGTCTCGCTGGTGAGGGGGATGTGAAACCCGCTGTTGAACAGCTCCTCCAACCGGTCCACCAGGTGAAGGATGTCCATCTATTCCTCCGGAACGCGCGGGCCGGATGCGGCGCGCCTGCGGGATGGGGTGCAATTACCGTACCGTAGAGTACACCGAAGCGAGTTTCCCGTCAATTCGGCCAACGGCCTAATCCCGGAGCGCGGTCAACGGCACCACGCGCGGACCGTCGTCGCCGAGTTCTTTGAACCGGCGCACGACTGCCTCGGCCACGTGGCGGGGGACCATGCTGGTGATGTCGCCGCCCAGGGACGCGATCTCCCGCACCGTGGAGGAGGAGAGGAAGGAATGCTCTTCGCTGGTGATCAGGGCGACCACTTCGATCTCCGGCGCGAGGCGGTGGTTGGCCAGCGCCATCCGGAATTCGTGCTCGAAATCGGAAAACACCCGCAGCCCGCGGACGATCACCTGGGCGTCGATCTGCTGGCACAGCGCGACCGTCAGGCTGCAGTAGCCGATCACCTTGATCCGGCCGCGGCCGTCAAAAGTCTGTTTTACCAGGTCAATCCGCTCTTCCGGGCTGAACAGCAGGTTCTTGAGCGGGCGGTCGAAAACGGCGATGATGACCTCGTCGAACAAACGGCCGGCCCGTTCGGCGATATCGATGTGGCCGTAGTGGATGGGGTCAAACGTTCCGGGAAAAATGGCTCGTACCATAGGGTTCCCTTCTCTGTCGTGAAAGCCCCGATCATTCGGAGCGGGCAGCGGCGCGTCAATCCGACCTTTACGAGATTTCCCCGGCGGTCGGATTCCAGCGCGCGGCCAGGCGTTCGGCCATCAGCCGGTGCTCCGGCGCGTGCAAATCCGGATCCGCCGCGAAAATTTTCTGCGCGGTGTTGCGGGCCTGTTCGATGAGGCGCACGTCCAGGAGGCGCGCCAGGTCCACGTCCGCGAATCCGGATTGCCGCGTGCCGAAGAATTCGCCGGGGCCGCGCTGGGCGAGGTCTTTTTCCGCCAGGACAAAGCCGTCCTGGGTTTCCTCCATCGCCTTCAGGCGTTCGTTTTCCGCCTGGTCTTCGCTGTCGGCCACCAGGATGCAATAGGAGGCGTGCCCGCTGCGGCCGACCCGTCCGCGGAATTGGTGCAATTGCGCGAGGCCGAAGTGGTTGGCGCCCTCGACCATCATCACCGTCGCGTTCGGGATGTCCACCCCGACCTCCACGACCGATGTGGACACGAGGATGTGCAGTTCACCGGACCGGAAGCGGTGCATGACATCATCCTTTTCGTCGGCGCGCATTCTCCCGTGCAGCAATCCCAGCTTCCATTCCGGGAAAACGCTTTCCTGCAGCCGGCGGTGTTCCTCCACGGCGGCCGTCGCTTCGCTGGTTTCGCTTTCTTCAATCCGCGGGCAGATGATGAACGCCTGCCGCGCCTGCTTGAGCTGGCCGGTGATGAAGGCGTAGGCGCGCTCGCGCTCCCCGGGAAGCAGGATCCGGGTGGTGACCGGCTTGCGGCCCGGCGGCATTTCATCCAGCAGGGTAAGGTCCAGATCGCCGTAGATCGTCAGCGCCAGCGAACGCGGGATGGGCGTGGCAGTCATCACCAACAGGTGCGGGCTGCGGCCCTTGGCGCGCAAAGCCGCCCGCTGGTCGACCCCGAACCGGTGCTGCTCGTCGATCACCGCCAGATCCAGCCTGGCGAAATCCACCGGACTTTCCAATAACGCATGGGTCCCGATGATCACGGCGATCTTCCCGGAGGCGAGGTTCTGGCGGATCTCCTGCTTTTCGGATTCCGGAGTGGAGCCGAGCAGCAGCCCGATCTGTTCCTCGCGGAGGTATTTCTCTCCGCGGGCCAGCAGTTGGCGCACCAGCGCGAAATGCTGCTCGGCGAGAATGCCGGTCGGGGCGAGGATCGCCGCTTGCCCGCCCTGCAGCGCGACGACCAGGCAGGCCGCCAGGGCGACGATGGTCTTGCCCGAACCGACATCGCCTTCCAGCAGGCGGTTCATCGGTTTGCCGGAATCGAGATCGGCCAGGATGTCTTTGACTGCTTTTTGCTGGGCCGCGGTCAAGGCGTACGGCAGGGAGGCAGTGAATTCGTCGAGGACCGCCGTGATGG
>CAZYSF010000215.1:0-2122 GCA_964649635.1 uncultured Anaerolineales bacterium
GTGGAGTATTTCCGCACGAAATTCCCTGACAAGAAAAAATAGTTCTCACCGCAAAGACACAAAGGACGCAAAGATTTTTCATAATTTTTTTTCTTTGCGATCTTTGCGCCCCCGGCCTACACCAACCGGGGCAGGCTTTGCGGTAAAAAGGGGTTTTTGGAGCACGGTATGAATAAAGAAAAGCATATGGATTTGCGGATGGAAAGCAAACGCTTCGCCAAGTTCCTGGTGGTGGGAGCCATCGGCGCGGTTGTGGATTTCGGATCCTTCAACCTGTTGACCGCCGTTTTTCATCTGCCGCCGGTGCCCTCCTCGGTCGCATCTTTCTTGGCGGCGGTAACCAGCAACTTCATCTTCAACCGGTATTGGACTTATCCCGATTCCCGCTCCAAGCCCGTCTGGCGGCAGATTTTCCAATTCACATTTGTCAACCTCATCGGATTGGCCATCCGCACACCGCTGTTTGCGGCGTTAATCCCCGTCTGGCGCGGGGTGCTCGAAGGCGTCCCGGCGCTTCCGTTTCCGGCCGAGCAGCTTTCGCGGAACCTCGCGCTGGGGTGCGCGGTGCTGGTGGTGCTGGTTTGGAATTTTGTGGTAAATCGGTTCTGGACGTATAATGATGTCCGATAACTTGCCATGAGCAGCAGAACCGTTCCCGCGCCGATGATCATCTTCACCTCCCGGGGAGATTGGGGGGCCTTCCTGATCTATCCCTATCTCTTCAATCAGACCGGGGAATGGATCGGCTGGGCAACCCGCGAAAAGGAGATTTACAACCTCGACGGAACGTACGTCGGCACGATTTCCCCCGACCAGCGGATTTTGCGGAAGAAAAGTCTGGAGACCATTCCTCCCAAACGCGCCGCTCCGAAACCTCCCGCCAAACCCAGGATTCCGGCCTCCATCCCCCTTCCGCCCCAGATGTCGGAATTATCTTACGATCTCATGGATGTTTTAGACGATATGCCGGACCTTTTGCATACGATGGATTCCGGCGAGTTTAAAAAAGACGTCGAATAGCGCCCCCATGGCGGAAGCCATTCGCAGCCTCACCCATCTGCTGGAAGTCGCCTCCTCACGGAGGTTTTTGGCGGTTGTCGAACCCGGTGACCGCGGACTTGCCGAGTCCCTGCCGTTCCCCTTTGTCTCTATCGTCAGCGAGTGGGAAATGAAACTCTCGCTGCTCCTGGCGGTGATCAATCCGGCGGTCGGCGGCGTGCTTCTCCTTGGCCCGCGTGGAACAGCCAAGACGACCGCCGTGCGCAGCCTTTCCCCCCTGCTCCCGGATGTAATGCGCAGTCTATGCGCATACGGGTGCATGCCGGAGGACGCCGAAAGCGGCGGCATTGAATCCATCTGCCCGGATTGCGCCAAGAAATTCGGCCAGGGGGATCCGCTGACCTTCAAAGACCGGTCGCGGCTGATCGAGCTTCCGCTGCATTCGGAACTGGCGGATGTGATCGGCGGGATCGACGAGCGGGCGGCGGCCCACCAGCGGATGCAGATCAAACCGGGCATCCTCTCGCACGCCGATCACAACCTGCTTTATGTGGACGAGGTCAATCTGCTCAAGCGCGAAGTGGCCGATGCGATTCTGGATGCGGCCGCCCAGGGCGTGTACACCGTCCGGCGCGGGCCGATCTCGGCCACCTACCGTTCGCGGTTTATCCTGGTCGGATCGATGAATCCGGAGGAAGGCATGCTCCGGCCGCAGATTGCCGACCGGTTCGGGCTGAGAGCGATTGTCCGCGGATTGGATAATCCCACCGACCGCCGGGAGGCTTACCTGCGGGCCCACGCATTCGATCTCAATCCGCGCGGATTCATCGAATACTTCCGCGAGGAAACCAGTACGATCCTATCGGAAATTCTCGCAGCGCGCAGCCGCCTGCCGGGGGTGGAACTCACGCAGGAGACCATGCAATGCGGACTGAAAGCCATCCAGAAACTGGGAATTACCTCCCTGCGGGGGACAAGCGTCCTGTTTGAAGCCGCGCGGGCCTATGCCGCCGCCGACGGCCGCGACCGCGTGAATCCCGCCGACCTGAACGCCGTGGCACCGCTCTCGCTTCGCATGCGCCGGTCGGATTTCATGGACCGCTATGCGTCGGATATCCGCCGG
>CAZYSF010000216.1:0-4153 GCA_964649635.1 uncultured Anaerolineales bacterium
TCCTGATCGCGCTCCCACAGGCGCGGCAGCACTTCGGCGATCAGCCCGGCGGAGAAAAGGGATTGGTTGACGGCGTCATGCAGGTTCTGCGCCAGGCGCTGGCGTTCCTCGAGCACGGCCAGCTCGCGGGCATGCTCATACAGGTCCGCATTCACCATGGTGGTGGCGGCCTGGTTCGCCACGGTCAGCGCCATTGTGGAATGGTGCGCCGTGAAGAAATCCCTTCTTTCGTGCGCGACACCCACGATGGCGATGACGCGGCTCTTCACGGCGATGGGGACCCACATCCACGATTGCACACCCGCCAGCAACAAGCCGGCTTGTCCTCCCAGCAACGACCGCAGAGAGCCCGCCTCCGGATTGACGCCCGATACGTCGGCAATCCGTATCGGCCGGAGTTCGTTGAATTGGAGTGTCAGGGTCTCCGGATCCTCGATCCGGAGACGGATCGGAACCGACTCCCTGAGCGGCTGCGGACCGCACACAGCCTTGACGACCAGGTCCGGATCCTCCGGCACAAAGAGCGCCGCATGGGTATATTCGACGACCTTCCGCATCTCTTCGAGGAGTAATTCCGGGGGGAGTTCCAGGGCGGAAGCGAGAGTCCGGGAGATCTCCAGCAGCATGGATTGCTCGCGCGCATGCGTTTCCACCCGTTGATGCAGAAGCGTTTCCGCTTGAACCCGCCGGCTGACATTCCGAACGATGCTCAACATGGAAGGCCGGCCCTGATACGTGAGCGTCGTCCGGCGCACCTCGGCGTGGAACGGTGATCCATCCCGGCGTATATGAATCGCGAGCGCTTCCTCTATCTTCCCTGGCCGGGCGGTCTCGGCATCCACGGTGAATGGCCGCTGGCAATCTGGGTGGAGGTAGGCCGCCGGGAGCAATCCGATGAACTCCTCCCGGGCATAGCCGTGCATCGCCGCCGCGGCGGGATTGGCTTCGACCACCCGCTCCGTTTCCACGTCGTTGATGATCAATCCGTCGCCGGAAGATTCGAAGATGTCCCGATACCCATTGGATGGAGGAGCCATACCGTTAGTATAGCAAAATACCGCGAAATTGCTTTTTTGGATTATTGGTTTTTATTGGCCCCATCCTCATGTGCTCCAAATGCCCTCCGGTAGGTACTTTTTGTCCGCTTCGACCGCCGACCATCGACGAACGGCCATCGGCAAGCCATCCTCCCCGAGTTTTTTCGATGGCCGGGTGCCGCCAATCGATTGTCATGTCACAATTTCTGCCCGTGGGATTCGGAAATATCCTTCACCAGGACGCCGGTTTTTTCCGGTTCGTTCCCGCGCGTCGCCACATCCGCCTGCGCGATAATCCCCAGAATGCGGCTGTTCTCGTCCACGATCGGAATGCGGCGCACCTGATGCTTCGCCATAGCATCCACCGCCTTCTGGAAATCGTCCTCCGGCCGGCAGGTCACCACCGGGCGCGTCATCACCGACTCCACGGTAGTGCGGTTGGGGTCCATCCCTTCCGACACCACCCTCAGCACCAGGTCGCGGTCGGTCACGATCCCGGTCAACACGGAGAGTTGCTGGATTTCGATCACGGGAAGCGATCCGACGTTTTCCCGTTTCATCAGCATCGCCGCTTTTGCGACCGTATCCATCGGTTGGCAGCAAATGGGATTTTTCGTCATGACGTCAGCGCAGGTCTTCATCCGGTGCTCCTTTCTTTGCGTGCCTTCCCCATCCGCCGGCCTTCATCCGCGGACCGGGGTCACGACTATCGGATCAGTTCCAAGATTACGAGGATCAGGATGATAACGAGCAAAATATGGATCAAACCGCCGCCGCGCCATCGCCTTCTCCGCCCCCCGAAAAATCCCAGCAGCCAGAGAATGAGGAGGATGACGATGATCGTCCACACCATGGGAACCTCCTACGGCGATACTCCGCGGACGAATGCCTTACCGTTTCCGGGTGAAGACAATCGCCAGCACAATGACGATAACTCCGACCAGCACAATCAAAATCAGGGTGTTGGCATCGATCTGCGCAGGAGCGGATTCCGGAGGATTCCCGCCGCCGGGCAGATCGATCCCGATTGACGCCGAACCGCAGGCACTCAGCGCCACACTTAGGAGAGCGGAATTTAAAAGGACGGCAAATTTTTTTAACATTGGATTTTCCCTTTCAGTCAATCGAACAGATGCCACCCGGAGATACCGGGCGGTATGCCTCAGCGATTCAGCAGGATGAAGATGCCGGCTGCAATGGCGAGGATCGCCAGGATCGCCCCAAGCCCGCCGATCCCCAGAAGCGCCACCAATCCCCACGCAATCAGAAAGATCGCCAGCAGAAGCAAACCGATGTTCCTTGTAATTCTCATAGAGACTCCTTTCCGGTTGACTTGGGCGGCGCACTCACCCCGCGCCCCATACCCGGCCGTCGTGACGGATGAGAAGCCCGATGGGATTGAGGTCCCCACAACCAACACCGGTTCTTCGCCGGCCCGGTGCCCGGCTGCTGCAATCCGGAAAAATGAAAGCCGTCAAAAATAAGATATTTCAAATCTACCGGTGTTTTTGTTGGAATTAATTTGCATTTATTCAGTGGATACCAAGACGTTGAAACTCCGGATCGACCCCGACGGACGCGGCCATCGGCAATCCCAGGCCGGGATGGGCATCGGCGGAACCGGCTTCGCCCGGTGAAATTTTTCCTTTCATTGCGCGGGGGACACGGCGGAAGCCGGACTCGCCATCAAATCCGGGTTTCTTATTATTATTTGTATCTGCTCAGCCCGGAAAAAGCGTTCACGGATAACGCGGAAAGGAGCCGATTACACGGATTTTAAAAAAAATGCCCCCGTGTTTTCGGCTCTTTTACGCGTTTCGCCGTAACAGAAAGTTCGGATCATCGGACGCGGGTTTCCCCGCGTCCGATGGATGCAAGCGTTCTGCGGATCAGTCTTCGGATTTCAAGAGGTACCGGTAAATCAGCGCGCCGATGATCGCGCCGGCGATCGGCGCCACCCAGAACAGCCATAGCTGGCCGAGCGCCCAATCTCCGACGAACAAGGCCACGCCCGTGCTGCGCGCGGGATTGACAGAGGTGTTGGTCACCGGAATGCTGATCAAATGAATGAGGGTCAGCCCCAGGCCGATGGCAACCGGCGCGAAGCCCTGCGGCGCGCGCTTGTCGGTTGCGCCCAGGATGATGAGCAGGAACATCATCGTCATCACGACTTCGGTGATCAGCGCCGCCGCCAGGGAATACCCCCCGGGGGAATGGGCATCGTAGCCGTTCGCGGCGAATCCGGCGGACACATCGAAGCCGGCCTTCCCGCTGGCGACCAGATACAGTACGCCGCCGGCGGTGACCGCCCCCAATACCTGCGCCAGGATGTATTGCAGCAACTGATTGGCCGGAAAGCGGCGGCCTGCCCACAGCCCGATCGACACCGCCGGATTGAGGTGACAGCCGGAGATATGCCCGATGGCATAAGCCATCGTCAGCACTGTTAGGCCGAAAGCCAGCGCCACCCCCAGCAGCCCGATCCCCACGTCCGGAAAGGCGGCGGCCAGGACCGCGCTTCCGCATCCCCCCAGAACCAGCCAAAAGGTCCCGACAAATTCCGCAGCGTACGCTTTCATCTCATCCTCCTCTCAAATGAAGAACCGAATGCCACCCGTGGACCCTCCGGGGTAATCACCCTCACCGCCGGACGGCGGATGGTGTTTTTCGGAAACGGCAGGAGTCTGACGGCCGCCCAGCGCCTCCCGGCGACTCAAACGCTCCCCTCCCCCCGGACCGGGAATGGGCGCGGATGCGCCTCCCAGGACTTGACGGCCTCACCGTAATACAAGCAGGTTCCAAACCACAAGTGCCAAGATGCTCACGACGGAAACGATAAACACCGGTATCCCCGATGACGAGAGGTAAAGAACGGGTTGCCGCGCGTAGGACGATTTGTAGAAAACGCGGGTCGCTTCGATTCGCGCCTGCTGGCCGGAGCCGATCAACGGCTTCCAGCCCTTGTCGAGGAAAACCCGGAGTCTTTTTTCGTGACTGTCGAATACTTCCCTGAAATCCTGCGAGGGGATATTCTTCACGGTCACCGTTTCGGTTTCCGTTTCCCTGCCATGCGGATGGTTCCGTGTAAACACCATGCCCCCGTTTTCCAGAGGGGT
>CAZYSF010000217.1:0-7828 GCA_964649635.1 uncultured Anaerolineales bacterium
CCCCGAAAACAAAAAAGACCGCAGCCAAGGGGCCCATACGGAAGAAGGTGACGGCCCGGGGGAAAAAGCCGATCCTACGCAGCGCCTCCCGGCCCGTATCGGCGCGGGCGGCTCCCGCCCGGGTCGGCCCGCATGCGGGCGCGGCCGCCCGGGAAGCGGCACTCCCGGTTCCAACCGTGTATAAACCTCCGCGATTATTAAAAGCCGTCACCTCGATCCTGATCACCGCCTTCACCACGCTCCTGCTGATCGTGTTCCTGGTCCCCTTTTTGTATATGCTGATGACGTCGCTGAAAACGCAGGAGCAATTTGCCTTTGCGAATGCGCCGATCTGGCCGGTGATGCCGCCGACCTGGGTATATGAGGGCGGCAACACCGGCACCTATACCTTAATGGTCGCCAAGGCGCTGGCTGAGCCGGTGGAAGAAACGATCAATCTGGGCGATTATGCGGGTAAAACCCTGGAAGTCATATCGGTTCCGATCGACGGTGTGGAGAAAAACCTGGCCATGCTGAAGGGGTACCAGAAGGGGGCTGTATTCATCGACCCGGAAAATATCGCCGCGGGCCCAATCGCGTGGAACGGCGGTTCGTATAAAGGCCTGCAGCGCCCATGGGTGTTTACTCCGGCCTGGAACAATTATATCCGCATGTGGAACGATATAAACTACCCCCAGGTATTGTGGAACACCTTCTACTACACGATTACCACGACCATCGGGGTGCTGATCTCATGCATCCTGGTGGCGTTCGGTTTCTCCCGGTTCCGCTTCCCCTTCCGGGACCTGCTGTTCATGGTTCTGATCTCGGTCATGTTCCTGCCCGGGACCGTCACGATCATCCCGCAGTTCCTTTTCTTCAGCCAAATCGGTTGGGTGGGGAGCTGGCTGCCGCTGATCGTCCCGGCGTTCTTCGCCAACCCCTACGATACCTTCCTGCTGCGGCAGTTCTTCATGACCCTGCCGCGCGAACTGGATGAGAGCGCGATGATCGACGGCGCCACGCCGCTGCGGGTGTTGTGGTCGGTGATCATTCCGCAATCCTACCCGGTGATCGTGGCGGTGACCGTCTTCCACATCGTCTGGTCGTGGAACGACTACTTCGGCCCGCTGATCTACCTCTCGACCAAGCTGGATATGCAGCCGATCTCGGTGGCGCTGGCGCGCTTCAACTCGATGTTCGGTCAGCACCCGGAACTGATCCAGGCCGGCGCGCTGGTTTCCCTGGTGCCGCCGCTGATTCTGTTCATCGCCGCCCAGCGCTTCTTCGTCCAGGGCATCGTCATCACCGGCGTGGAGAAGTAACTTCGGCCGGATCCGGAACGGCGCCGGAATCGACTTTGACTGTTGAGGAAAAATTCCGGGCGGCTATACAGGTCGCCCGGATCACGTTTTCGCCGTGGCTTTCACACTCGAACCTTATCGTCCAGTGATTTCCTTATCGGAGAGAAAAATGAACACCAGCTCATGGTCCCGACTCCTTCCCCTGGGCGGCATCCTTTTCATCCTAACCGCCTGCCAGCCGGAATTCGCCACGCAAACCCCGACGAATTACCCGTCGGGCGTCTTTGTCATCGACACCGCTTCGGACCTGGGGCAGATCAGCCCGTACGTGCTGGGGACCAACCATGGCCCGTGGGCGGACCTGGGCGTTAACAACCTCGAACCGGTTAAAAATTCCGGGATCACCTTCCTGCGCTGGCCGGGAGGGAACTGGGGCGACCGCAACGACATCACCACCCTCCAGGCGGACAACTACATCGCCCAGGCGAAGATGATAGGCGCCGAGCCGAGCATCACCCTGCGGCTCCCAGGGAGCACGCCGGAAGCGGCCGCCGAATGGGTCCGCTACATGAACATCGAGAAGCAGTACGGCGTGAAATACTGGAGCATCGGCAACGAACCCTCGCTCTATGAAGCGGACACTTCGCTGGGGGACCAGGCGATGGACGCCTTGGAGTATCCCAAGCGTTGGAGGGAATTCGCCCAGGCGATGAAGAAGGTCGATCCCGCGATCATCCTTTACGGCCCCGACACCCACCAATTCAACGGGGATCCGGCCGTCGATCCGAAGGATTCCGAAGGCAGGGATTACCTGCGCGAGTTCCTGAAGCTGAACGCCGACCTGGTGGACATCGTCACCGTCCACCGCTATCCGTTTCCCTCCTGCCGGACCTGCGGCACGCCGTCGAAGACCGAACTTTTGGCCAACACGCCGGAGTGGGACGATATCATACCCAGCCTGCGAAGGGTGATCCGGGAAGTGACCGGGAAGGAAATTCCCGTCGGGGTCATGGAATGGAACTCGAACTGGTCCAACGTCTCCGGGGCGGAAACTTCGCCGGATTCGTTCCTGGGTGCGCTCTGGACGGCGGATGTGATGGGGCGCATGATCCGCCAGCGCCCCGAGCTGCTCGCGTACTGGACTCTGAAGACCGGGGCTTCGGGAGCCGGACACGCGCTGATGGATTCCTACAACCTGCGCCCGAGCTATTCCGTGTTCCAGATCTACAAGCGCTTCGGGAACCATCTGCTGGCGGCGAACGCCGACAACCCGATGGTCTCGCTTTTCGCCGCCAAGCGCGACGACGGCACGCTGACGGCGATCTTCGTCAACCGCGGCGACGCGGCGGTGACCATGGTCCTGCAGCTGGAGCAGGGCGGTGCGTACAAGCTTGAAGAAACCTACCTGTTCGACGCAACGCACAACGCGGAACCCGCGGATCTTCCGGCGTTTGAAAACGGGGACCCGGTGGAACTAGCCCCGCTCTCGGTGACGCTGTGGGTGTTCGCGGCCAAATAACAGCGCCGAGCTTCATCAATAGCTCCTGAACAAATAAAATGCTCCTGTAGAAGGAGCGTTTTATTTAAAGAGGTAATAAAAATCTTACCGCAAAGGCGCCAAGGACGCCAATATAATCCTTAATTAAATTTTTCCTCTTTGCGCGCTTTGGGTCTTTGCGGTGAAAAGGGTTTAGTCATTTTGCGGTGAACTTCGTCAAGGCGAGCTGCTTTTCCGCCAGCTCGAGGAGCTTCTTCATCCGCTCGGCGAGCGGTTCCTGCGGCGTGGATTCCAGATCCTTGACGGTCGCCCGCAGCGCGGCGACAAAGTTATCGGTGACTTCCGCCGGCCGTTCGGCCAGCAGCTTCTGCGCCTGTTCGTCGTTTTCCGCGCCGAGCAGGTCGCGCACGAAGCGCAGTTCCGGCGGGAGGGAATTTTCCAGGGCGGCCAGGAGTTTGGCCTTCACTTCCTCCAAGCGCTGGATGGCATTTTCCTGTTTGTTGCGGCGGGCGCTTTCCAGATTCGCCTCGAGCACCGCGAAGAACAGGTCGTTGCATTCCGGAAGGTGTTCCTCGATCGCCGCATCCAGATCCGGCGCCTGAAGGATGCTCTGCAGGACTCCGGCCGTGAGGTTCATCTCGGACTGCATCGCCTGCTGCACGCGCTGGACTTCCTCGACGGCGCGGTCGCGGATGGCGGTCAGCCGTTCGCGTTCGGCGCCGACGGTTTTTTCGAGCGTCTCCGTGAAGCGCTGAAAGAACGCGTAATCCATCACCTGCCAGGCCAGCGCGGCCAGTGCGGTGACCCGGTCCAGGGAAGGCGCCGCGGAGACCAGCTTCACCAGCGCCTCCAGGCTGAACTCCTTGCCCAGCACTTCCAGATCCCGGGCGGCGGTCTCCATCTCCTCCCTCTGGGTTTGCATCCGTTTCCCGGCGGTCGAGTGCTGGAAGACGTCATCCCGGGCTTTCAGGATTTTTTCCGCAAACGCCTTATCCTCCTTGCCCGCCGCCGAGCGCGCGATGGCGCCGAGCAGCGCGAGCACGTCCGAATCGATCCGCGCATCCTGCTCTTTTATTAGGGCCCCGCGCGCATCGTCCTCGGCGTCGACCAGGTCCCGGACCAGCTTCGATTTGGCGCGCTGTTCCTCGAGCATCTCCTTGGTGATTCCGTCGGCTTCGAGCACGCGTTCCATCAGCCCCTGGGCGGTGAGCACAGTCTGCGGCCGCAGGAGGTAGCCTTTGCGCTGTTCAGGCGGCAGGGCGTTGACCACCTGCTGGGTCAGCCCGCCGAGAATTTTCTCCTGCTCGATCGGCGAGAGGCGCAGTTCCGGCGGCACGAAAGTGAGGAGGAGTTCCTTGAGCGGGTCGTGGTACACCAGCGGCGAGGCCAGCATGCCCTGAAAACCGCAGCCGGGACACTGGAAGAAATTCAACCGCCCCTGCAGCAGCCGCGTTTTGGATCCGGGATCGCGCCCGACGTCGATCACCTGCTCGATGAGGGCGGATTGAGGAGTCCCGCAGGTCGGGCATTTTATGGTCGTTTGAATGGCAGGCATGGGTACCCTTTCGAGTGGGGATGCTGCATTCTACCCGGGAGGAGGGTTCCTTTCAAGACGATCCGGAAACCTTTTTCACCGCAAAGGCGCCAAGGACGCAAAAAAATTCCTAATCTATTTTTTTCTCTCTGCGCTCTCTGCGCCTCTGCGGTGAGATTATTTATGCGGTGGATTCAGGGGTGCGTGGCAGGGTAAACGACGCGCGGGTGCCTTTGCCGGGCCGGCTCTCGATCCAGATCCGGCCGCCGTGCGCTTCGACGACGGCCTTGGCCAGATATAAACCCAGCCCCGCGCCTTTGGTCCGCTTGGCATTTTCCGGGCCGCGGTAGAACCGTTCGAATACGTAGGGAAGATCCTTGCCGTCGATCCCGTAGCCCTGATCCTCGACCGTGACGGTCACTTCCTCCGGAGCCGCCGCGCCCTGGATCTCGACCGCGCTCTCCGGGGTGGAATATTTCACTGCGTTGGATACGAGATTGGCGATCACCTGGCTGATGCGCTGCTCGTCCGCCGAGACGGGCGGGAAGGCCGGCGGAAACCTGGTCCGGATCGCGCGGCCCGGGAATTGGCGGGTGGCGCGTTCGGCGACCCGCGCGGCCAGGCGCGGGATATCCACCTCGCCGTAATTCGGGGAGAGCCCGCCGGCCTGCAGGCGCGAGGCATCCAGCAGGTCGTCGATCAGCGCGGTCAGGCGGTCGGCCTCCTCTTCGATCACCGAGAGCGAATCCGCGACGACGTGCCGCTCCCATTGCACGTCCTCGCGGCGGAGGGTGCTGGCGTAGCCTTTGATCAGCGCGACGGGGGTTTTCAATTCGTGGCTGATGATCGAGATGAAGGTATCCTTCATCTCCTCGGCTTCGCGGAAGCGGGTCAGGTCGCGCATGCCGACGACGATGTTGAGGAGGTTTCTGTCCTGGGCGAATACGGGCGCGTAGGTCACGCCGACCGAAAGCGGCCCGCCCGCCGCGCGGACGAGATCCGCCTCCAGGTAGAGCGCCGCCCGGTCTGAAAGCGGCCAGCCGCCGGCCTCCGCCTGGGAGAGCGTGCGCCCGGTCTGGACCGCGGTGAAGCGCAGCACGTCGTCGTGCGGGGCGCCGACGGCTTCTTCCGGCGTTACGCCCGAGAGGCGGGCGATCGCGCGGTTGAAGCGCTGGATGCGGTTGTCGGGCCCGAGGATGGCGATCCCCTCGGCGGACGAATCCAGGATCGCGTCCATCCGCTGCTTTTCCTCGCGCACCAGGGCGAACAGGCGCGCGTTCGCGACCGCCACCGCGGCCTGGTCCGTGAAGGATTGCAGCAGCGCGCGCTCGTCCTCGCTGAAGCTGACCGGCCCGGTTCGGAAGATGTAGGCCGCGCCGACGACCGTCCCGCGCGTCACCATCGGCAGGCCGAGGGAGGCCAGCCAGCCGAGCGAGGCTTCGTGCGTCAGGCGCCGCAGGCGGCGGTCGATTTCCGGGAGCAGCAGATGCTTGGGGTCTTCTGTTTGGGGGAGTTCGCGAAGAATAGCATCCAGAGATTTCAGGAAGGCGGGCGCCACGCCGACCGAGGCGGCGATCCGCCACGAGCCGGCTTCCGGGAAGCCGCTGCCGGGCAGGGCGATGATCCCGGCCTGGCCGTTGAGGATATCGACCGAAATGCGCAGGATCTTCTCCAGCACCCGGTCCAGATCCAGTTCCTGGGTGATGGTGCGGATGATTTCCAGCAGGACGTCGCGTTGGCGGATGCGGAAGTCGGGAAGCATGAAGCGTCTATTTGACCATGCGGCTCGTGAGATCAATGGCGATGGTCGATCGCCGATGGTCCATCGTCGGGAGTATACCGGTCTATCGGGAGCGGGGCAAGCTTCGGCTGCGGAACTTCGCTGGTATGCTCGCCGACACAGGATAAGTATAATAAACCCAGCCCTGCGCAATCGGCCAGGCGGCTGAAGCGCCGTGGGTCATCTTGCCTAATAAAAAAAAGCGGACGAGGAGAATACTGGAATGGAAAGAAAATTGCTCCGTCTTTTCCAGATCACAATTTTGGCGACAACCCTGGCGGCGTGCGGCTCAGGCGCCACTCCCATCCCGGTGAATACACCCCGTCCGACCCCAGGGCGTAAGGCAACCTTGCCCAGTCTCCCAACTCCCACGCCTGCGATCCCGCCAATGCCCTCTGAAAGGCCGGCGCACTTTTACCTGGCAGAAGGAATTACGCCGCCCGGATATGCCTATCGGTCAGTTCTCCAGAATCCGCAGGAGATGGCAATTGGTCCGGACGGCCTGCTCTATGTAGCCGACTGGCTGGGGCGTCATATTGTCCGCGTTGCACCGGACGGGACCATGGACGCGATTGAGACCTGGCGCGACCCCAATTTTCTGGGGGGCGGACCGCGGTGCGTTGCTTTTTCCCCGGACGGGACGCTGTATTCATGCGATCATGGCCACATCTACAGGTTTGGCGCCGATGGATTGATCGAAACCTCCCTGGCGCTGACGGAAGGCACATTCATAGGATCGATAGCATTCAGCTCCAGCGGTGAGCTTTTCTACACGGATCGGAATACCGGCACTGTTCATCATTGGAATGCATCCGGGCCGCCCGATACCGTAGCCACGGGCATTCCGAATGCGGAACACATGGCTTTCGGGCGTGATGGCACGTTGTATGTCAGCCAGATGTCCATGAACCGGGTGGTTCAGGTGAATGTAACCACGGGTCAGGTCAGCGATTTCTTATCGGGTGACCTAGGGAATGACCCGCTTTTTCTCGCGATCGATGCGCAAGGTGATATCTGGATTCATGGAACGAATACCCTTGTGCGCCTCACCCCGGATGGCACGCGAAAACCCCATACCGTCGCCGGAGAATTTCCCATCTACCCTCCCGGTGGGATCGTTTTTGATGCCCACGGAAACCTGTGGATGGGTTGCTACAACTCCCTGCTCCGTCGGCTGGACCTGACCAATCCCGGTGAACCCGATCCATCGTTCAAGGTAACCATCGTATCACCGGGCTTTTATGCCACCAGCCTGACCCTTGGATTGGATGGCTCACTTTATGCGGCTGAGAGCAATTCTCACAGATTCCTACGCATTAACCACGAGGATGAAGCCGAGACCCTTGCGGAGAATCTACCCTTCGGAAACTTTGCGCTGGCAACGGATCATCTGGGAAAGATCTACCTGGGATTACCAACCGGGACTATCGTATTTTACGAAGGGGATGGCGTATTATCGGACTTTGCGGCGGTGCCGACGTTTAGCATGGTGTTTGCAGAAGATGAAAATCTTTACGCCATTGCGGGAGAATTTTTCCAACCCAAATCCCTTGTCCGCGTCAGCGATGCAGGACAGGTTACGACGCTGGCCACCGCGATCGATGGCATTCCTTTTGGGACCAGTCAGGCGCACATAAGCCGCGCACCGGGTGGTTTGTACATCTTCACCGAACAGGATTGCAATCTGTTCTTAACCGGTTTGGACGGCCAGGGCCGCCTCATTGCCAACCTGC
>CAZYSF010000218.1:0-12957 GCA_964649635.1 uncultured Anaerolineales bacterium
GGGTTCTTCCGCGCAGGGCGTATCGAGACCGTGTCATCTTCCCCTGCATCGCGGTCTCGATACGGCGCTTCGCGCCTACTCGACCGGCTTTTCGCTTCATTGATACAATGGAATGACCATGGAAAAAGGCGCCCTGCTGAACGAACGGTACGTGCTCGTCAAGCCGCTGGGGAGCGGCGGGATGGCGCACGTCTGGCTGGGGCGCGACGAACTGCTCAACCGCACCGTCGCGATCAAAATCCTGCGCGAGGAATACACCCGCAAGCCGGATTTCCAGGAACGGTTCCGCCACGAAGCCCAGGCGATCGCCCGGCTTTCGCACCCCAACCTCGTCACCGTTTACGATTTCGGGGTGGATGACGGCCGGTACTTCATGATCATGGAATACATCGAGGGCGAGGACCTGAAGACGTTTCTGCGCCGGGCCCGGCCGCAGCCGCTGGAGACCTGGCTGGATATCGCGATCCAGGTTTGCGAAGGGCTCGGGCTGGCACACCGGGCCGGCCTGGTCCATTGCGACATCAAACCGCAGAATATCCTCCTCGCGCCCGATCTGCTCGCCAAGATCGCGGATTTCGGGATCGCGCGGGCGATGGTCGCCAAGGGGCTTGTCCTCGACCGCACGCAAACCCAGCCGCTGGAGGAGGACACCGTCTGGGGCAGCCCGCAATACGTCTCGCCCGAACAGGCGGCCGGCGACGCCCTGACGCCCGCCTCCGACATCTACTCCACCGGCGTGATGCTGTTCGAGATGCTTACCGGCCGCCCGCCCTTCCCCGGCAAAGATCCGCGTACGCTGATCCTCCAACATCAGCATGAACCCGCTCCCTCGCCGCGCCTGATCAATCCGGATATTCCGGAGGAACTCGAGGCGGTCGTCCTCCGCGCGATGGCGAAATCCCCGGCCGAGCGTTATCGCAACGGCGACCAGATGGCCCGGGTTTTGAAGGCGCTGCTTGCGGATTCCGCCGCGCCGCTCCCGGATGCTTCCCCGACGGCGGATTTTCCCGTGGTGGCCGAGGAACCGGGAATTGATTGGAAGGCGGTCGGGCTGGGATTTGCGAGCCTGATCTCCGCCGGGGGCCTGATCCCGCTCTGGGTTTATGTGTACTTCCTTTATAATCCCCCGGGACGCTGACCTTCCCGCGCCCCCTTTTTAGCGGCTTTCCCGCGATCCTTACGGCCGGGTTAACGTTAACGATTTACAAACCAAGCATTGGTATAATCATATTTCAAGCCCGATTCACGACTGGAAAGTCTTTCCGCGGGCGTAATTCAAATCGGAGGTTTGTGTGAATTCCAACCGTACGCGCAACATTGTTGCGATCCTTATTGTCATGTTTTTCATGGGGTACCTCCTCGTCAGCTGGTACAACAACCAGCAGGCGAGTATTCCGACCATTTCCCTCAGCCAGGTGGCGCAGGAAATCCAGGCCGAAAAGATCAAGCAGATCATCGTGATCGAAGACGACCTGGAAATCCATTATGCGGACGAGAAGCAGGCCAAGGCGCGCAAGGAATCCACCGCGCCCCTGGCGGAGCAGCTGGCGACCTTCGGCATCACCCCCGAAGACCTGGACAAGGTCAAGATCGAGATCAAGCCGCCCAACGACTGGGGCATGGTGTTCAACCTGCTGAGCTATCTGCTGCCGGTCCTGGTCCTGGGCGTATTCATCTACTTCATGGTCCGCCAGATGCAGGGCACCAACAACCAGGCGATCATGTTCGGCAAGAGCAAGGCGCGCATGCTGTCCGGCGACCAGCCGACGGTGACCTTCGAGGACGTGGCCGGGGTCGAGGAAGCCAAGGATGAGCTGCGCGAGGTGGTGGAATTTCTCAAGGAACCGGAGAAGTTCATCTCCCTCGGCGCGCGCATCCCCAAGGGGGTCCTGCTGGTGGGGTCCCCCGGAACCGGCAAAACGCTGATGGCCAAGGCTGTCTCGGGCGAGGCGGGGGTTCCGTTCTTCTCGATCTCGGGTTCCGAGTTCGTGGAGATGTTCGTCGGCGTCGGCGCCAGCCGGGTGCGCGACCTGTTTGAACAAGCCAAGCGCCATTCCCCGTGCATCGTCTTCGTCGACGAGATCGACGCCGTCGGGCGCCAGCGCGGCACGGGCCTCGGCGGCAGCCATGACGAACGCGAGCAGACCCTAAACCAGATCCTGGTCGAAATGGACGGGTTCGACACCGATACGAATGTGATCGTCATGGCGGCGACCAACCGGCCCGACATCCTCGACCCGGCGCTCCTGCGGCCGGGGCGGTTCGACCGGCGGGTCGTCCTGGACCGGCCGGATATGCGCGGCCGCGAGGCAATCCTGAAAGTGCACGTGCGCGGCAAGCCGCTGGCGCCCGGGGTGGACCTGACCACGGTCGCCAAGGGCACCCCCGGTTTTGTCGGTGCGGACCTCGAAAACCTGGTCAACGAGGCGGCGATCCTGGCCGCCCGGCGCAATAAAAAATCGATCGGGCAGGATGAGTTTCAGGAATCCGTCGAGCGCGTAATCGCCGGCCCGGAACGCAAGAGCCGCCTGATCACCGTCGCCGAAAAGAAGATCATCGCCAACCACGAAGCCGGGCATGCGGTCGTGATGCAGGCCATCCCGGAATGCGATCCGGTCCACAAGGTCTCGATCATCTCGCGCGGCATGATGGGCGGCTACACCATGGCACTCCCGGAAGAGGACCGCACGGTCCGCGGGCGGCGGGAATACATGGCCGAGCTGGCCGGCTTGCTTGGCGGGCGCGCCGCGGAGGAGATCGTCTTCAACGACATCACCACCGGCGCCGCCTCCGATATGGAACGCGCCACCAAGACCGCCCGCAACATGGTCACCCGCTGGGGCATGAGCGACCGGCTCGGCCCGATGGTCTACGGCCAGAAGGAGGAACTGATCTTCCTCGGCCGCGAAATCTCCGAACAGCGCGATTACTCGGACCAGGTGGCGAACGAGATCGACGAGGAAGTCCGCAAGATCGTCAACGGGGCCTACGAGGAAGCCAAGGCGATCCTGACCAAGCACCGCGAGACGCTGGAAAGGGTTGCTTCGCGGTTGGTCGAGATCGAGACGATTGACGGGGAAGAATTCAACCGGTTGTTCCCGGCGCCGCAGCCCAAACGCAGCGGCACTCCGATCCCAAGAGTGAAGTAAAACCCTAACCATGGAAAGTAAACCGCCGGCGGATTTTTCACCGGCGGTTTTTTTGCTGATACTTTCCGCCAGGGTAGAGTACTCGCCGTTCTGCCCGGCCGTCCCGACGATCCTCCATCCTGCGC
Organism: uncultured Anaerolineales bacterium; assembly: GCA_964649635.1. Classification (GTDB taxonomy): domain Bacteria; phylum Chloroflexota; class Anaerolineae; order Anaerolineales; family RBG-16-64-43; genus JAFGKK01. The sequence goes on from CAZYSF010000218.1 coordinate 3,275, forward strand.
CATGAGGCGCTTCCCTGGCTGACGCTCCTCATCTGCCCCTTTTATGAAAATGCCCTCCGGCGCAAACCGCCGGCGGGCTGCCCATCCGGGCCGTGCAGGGGCAAGTGCGATAACCTTCGCGTTCGCCGAAATCCCGCGCCTTTTCATAAATCCCTCATTTTCAGGACGCCGCCCGTCGATGGGTTATAATGCTCCAGCCCTGAAACGGGCTATTTTCAAAACAGGAAAGGCAATTCATGTTTTTAGGAATCGACCTTATCGAATTGATCCGGACCGTCGGATATATCGGCATCATCGCGATCATCTTCGCGGAATCCGGGTTGTTCTTCGGATTCTTCCTCCCCGGAGACAGCCTGCTGCTCACCGCCGGTCTGCTCGCCGCGCGCGGGGAATTGAACATTTGGATCCTGCTTCTAACGCTGGCCCCGGCGGCAATTCTGGGGGATAACGTCGGGTATTGGTTTGGGAAGAAGGCCGGCCCGGCGATCTTCAACCGGGAGAATTCGCTGCTGTTCCGGCGCAAGAACCTGCTGGCGGCCAAGGCCTTCTACGAAAAGCACGGCGGAAAAACGATCACCATCGCCCGTTTTATGCCGTTCATCCGCACCTTCGCGCCGATCGTCGCCGGCGCGGTGGAGATGGAGTACAAACGGTTCATGCTGTTCAATCTGCTGGGAGGGCTGTTGTGGGCGGTCGGGGTTACGCTCGCGGGATATTTTCTCGGGCAATGGATCCCGCCCGAGGTGCTGGATAAATATTTCCTCATCATCCTGATCGTGGTGGTTTTCCTTTCGGCCCTGCCCGCCATGATCCACGCCTGGAAGGAATACCGCCACGAGGTGTGGGAAAAGGTCGTCAGCATCTGGAACCGGATACGGGGAAAACAACCCGAGCCGACGGAGTAGCGACGGCCGGATGGATATGGATTAAGGGAACGCAATGCCGATATATACCTACCGCTGCACGAAGTGCGGCGTGGAATTCGAACAGCACCAGACCTTCTCGGATCCTCCGCTGACCAAATGCCCGGAGTGCGGGAAGAAATCTCTGCGCAAGGTTTTTACCCCGGCCGGGATCATCTTCAAGGGAACCGGCTGGTACGCCACGGATCATCGCTCTCCGTCCGGCGGCGTGAATATCAAGAAGGATAAATCCGAGACCCCCGCGGAAAAACCGGCTTCGGATTCCTCGGCCGAAGCGGCTCCGGAAAAGAAGAAGCCGGAACCCAAATCCGGCGAAGCTTCCGGCGAATCGAAGAAGTAATTTGACAGGATTTACAGGATAAATTGGGGTTTTATTTTTAGTTACTACTCAACCCGGGAAAAGCGTACACGGATTACACCGAAAAGATCCGATGACACGGATTATATAGAAAGAAACCTCTGAAAAAGGGTGTCTTACTGAGCGAAGCGAAGCATTTGTTCCTGCGTTTCTAGACTCTTCGCTACGCTCAGGGTGAGTTTTTCAGAGGTTTCAAATAGAAATTTCGGCGTCCTCGGCTCCTTTCGGTGTTTCACGAATTGAAATCGGGCTGAGTTGTTACTATTTTTATTTTTAAAAAAGAATTGCTAAAGATATTCTTTGCGTCCTTAGCGTCTTTGCGGTGAGATTTGTTTTTTTTTACATTTGGAACCCGTTGCGGGCGCGGATCACCTTATAAGAAAAGTTTTCCACATAATTCATGAGCTTTTCGGATATTTCCTGCCATTCCTTCGAAGCGAGAAATTCGTCCATGGCTTCCATCCCCGGCGCAACGCCCCCCACCATGATCTGCGGGCTGTCCCCGTAGGCGGTGTACCAGGCGTCGGTCGGTTCCACACCCAACTTCTGCATTCCCGGCAGAAATTCCCGCACGATGAATTCGAAATATTCCTGCGCCTGCCCCGGGAGGATATCCCAGGTCATCAGCAGTTTGACTGCGGTCATGCGCCCCGCTTGTGATCCAGGACCAGCACGTGGGTCTCTTCCGGAAGGTCCGCCCGCGTGATCTTCAGCGATTCCTGGGTCTTGGGCGCGGAAAGGCCCATTTCCTTTACGAATTTTTGGAGGGTGTCCAGCTTAAGGTTGATTTCGGGGGTGCGGTAGTGCATCGGCACCACGATCGAGGGCTCGAGCAGACTGATCACTTCCGCCGCCTGCGACGCGTTCAATCCGCTGCCGCCGCCGACCGGCACCAGCGCGACGTCCACCGCTCCGAGGTTCTCGATCTGCTGCTGGGTCGGGACGTAATCCAGGTCGCCCAGGTGCGCCACCGTCAACCCGTTGAAATCCACCAGGTACAGCGTATTGGAATCTTTGCTCTCGGTTTTTTTCTTCTTCCCGGAGGCGTCCGGCGCATGGCGGGTGGAGATGCCGGTGATGAATACGCCGCCGATTTCGAATTCGCCCGGCCCGCGGATGATCCGTTTTTCGCCCTTGACGGCTTCCACACAGTTATGGCCCGGAGAATCATGCGAGACGCAGACGATATCCGCCTTCAGGCGCAACGCATCATAGCCGATACTGTCGTCGTACGGGTCGATCACTACCGACGCCATGCCGCGCTCCATCAAACGGAAACAGGAAAGGCCGTACCAGACGATCTCCATGGGGCATCCTCCGAGAGTCTGGATTATACTCGATAGAATAGAACGATCAACGATGGACGATAGACCATCGACCGCGGCCTAAATCAGCGACGGGAATGGGTTTCGCGGCCGGTGATGGTGATCGGCGGATCGCATTTTCCATGAATCACTCAGACTCTTCCAATCCCATGCCGGCGCGGTCTCCGCTGCTTTGCTTGGAAATCGGCGGCGGGCGCGTGCTGCGCCCGGAAGGCGCCCCGCCGCTCCCCGCAGACTCCTCCGGAACGACGCCGCTGATCGATCGCGCCACCCTGCGCATTCCGCCGGGGCGGAGTTATGCGGACGCCCAGCTGGACGATACCCAGACGCTTGCGCGCGAACGGTTCCGCTGGAAACCGCCGCTGCGCTTTTCGGTCCGCGCGCGGGTTTCGATCCCCGATCCGCGCGGGACCTTCGGCTTCGGATTCTGGAACGATCCGTTTTCGCTGTCGCTCGGGATGGGCGGCGCCGCGCGCAAGCTGCCCGCCGCGCCGCAGTGCGCCTGGTGCTTCTATGGTTCGCCTCCGCACGATCTCCCGCTGGTGGAGGGCGTGCCCGGATCGGGCTGGAAAGCGCAGGTGCTCTCCTTCCGTCCGCTCCCCCCTCTCCTGCTGGCGCCGATCGCGGCCGGCGGCGCACTGCTGGCCGCGCTGCCCCTGACCCGGCGCTGGGCATTCCGGCAGGCGCGCCGGTTTTATACCGCCGAAGAAACACCGCTTGAGCTCGATCCCGCCTCATGGCATGCGTATGCGATCGAGTGGACCGCATCCGCGGTGCGCTTCTCCGTCGACGGCTCGGAAGTCCTGCGCGCCGCACATCCGCCGCATCCGCCGCTGGGGCTGGTGCTCTGGATCGATAACCAATTCGCCGTCGCCTCCCCCGAGAAGGGGTTCGGCTTCGGCGTGCTGCCCATCGAACGGGAGCAAACGCTCGAACTTGAGGATGCGCGGATTGAATCACCCCTCCCGGCGTGATAGAATGCGCGGACTTGCCCGGAGACGGCGGATGGGTTGCGGCCCACGCCCGGATAAAAAAAGCACATGATGGAATCCCATGATTTGGAAACCCTCTCCCGGATCGTCAGCCGCGTGATGGCGGTCGAAGAAACGATGCTGGGAGGCCCGAAACAGAATTTCATATTCCGCGCGCGCGGTCAGCTGACGCTCGAAAGCGAACTGGCCTACGCGCAGCTGGCCGGCGCCGTGAAGCCCCTCGGCCTGACGGCCCTGTTGCGCGCGGACGGCGGCCGCCAGGAGATCCTCCTGGTGAAGGAACTCTCCCGTCCGGGAAGCGGCAACCCGCGCATCAACCTGCTGCTCTTTCTGCTGACCCTCGCAAGCGTCGTCTTCACCGCCGCGATCAACGCCGTCCCCGCTTCGGCCATTCCCTGCGAAACCCCCGCCGACCTGGCCGGGAGCCTCGCCTATCAATGGAAGCTGATCGTCCTCCTCGCCGGGCAGGCGTTTGCCAATCTCGGCGCCGGTCTGCCTTTTGCCCTGAGCTTTCTCGCCGTCCTCGGGACGCACGAATTCGGGCATTACCTGGCCGGCCGGAAAAACAATACCCGGGTAACGCTTCCATTTTTCATCCCCCTCCCGCTCATCAGCCCGTTCGGCACGCTCGGGGCGGTGATCTCCATGCAGGAGCCGCCCCGCAACCGGAACGTCCTGGCCGAGATCGGGATCGCCGGACCGCTGGCCGGCTTCCTGGTCGCCTTGCCGCTGCTCGTGATCGGCCTGGCGATGTCCACGGTCGAGGCGCTGCCTACCACCCTCGGCCCGTGCGAGGGTTTCTCGCTGGAAGGCAATTCGATCATCTACATGCTGGCCAAGCTGGCGGTGTTCGGGCGGATGCTTCCGGCACCGGCGGTCTTCGATACCGCGCCCATCCTCTTCTACCTGCGCTCGTTCTTCACCGGTTTCCCGTTCCCGATGGAAGGCGCGGATGTCATCATCCACCCGCTGGCTTTCGGCGCCTGGGCGGGGTTGCTGATCACCGGGCTGAACCTCATCCCGGCCGGCCAGCTGGACGGGGGCCATCTGCTCTACGTCCTCCTGGGGGAACGCGCCGGCCGGATCCTGCCCTGGATTATGATGGGAATGGTCATCCTCGGCTTGTTCTGGCCGGGCTGGTTTCTCTGGGTGGTCATTATCTTTTTCCTGGGACGGGCGCATGCCGAGCCGCTGGACACCGTCACACCGCTCGACACCCGCCACCGTCTGTTGGCTTGGACCGGCCTGATCCTTTTCGTATTGATATTCACCCCCATCCCGCTGCAGGTGTTCGGTGGCTGAAGAACTCTTCCGCGACCTCACGCCCGAGCAGTTGCGCGAGCTGATCGCGCAGGACCGGGTGCCGCGCCTTATCGACGTCCGCAATCCCGAGGAATTCGCGTTGTGCCGCCTGCCCGGCGCCGAACTGCATCCCGGCGGCCAGATCGCCGAATGGAGCAGAACGCTCGACCCGAACGAGGAGATCCTGATCTATTGCCATCACGGGATCCGCAGCCTGCACGCGGTGATGTACCTGACCGCGAAGGGGTTCAAACGGGTGATGCACCTGCGCGGCGGGCTGGACGCCTACAGCCTGCGCGCGGACCCGAGCGTGCCGCGGTATTAAACCCCTATTAACCGCAGAGGCGCAAAGGAGACAGAGAATTCGCCAAGATTATAAATTTTTTCTTGAACATTCTTTACTTTTATTACCCTGTAATATCCTGTAAATCCTGTCTACTTTCTTCCGATTCATACCCGCCAGAAGTTCACGACCGGTTTGGCGCCATCGGCGCGGAGGATTGTGAATAATACTATTGCTTTCCGGTAAAACAGGTCCGGTTATTTCCTCCCCGGCTGCGATTAAAGAAGTTTTTATATGAAAAATGAGTAGAGGCGGATCGGATATTGGAAATCGGCCGAAGTTCAGAGGGCGACCGGAATGGTGAACCAGAAGCGGCTGCCTTGACCGATACGGCTCTCCACACCGATCCGGCCGCCCATCGCTTCGACCCAGGCTTTGGCCACCGCCAAACCAAGCCCGGTGCCGGTACTTCCATCGTCGGCGGAAGAATCCGCCCGGTAAAATCGATCGAACACGCGCGTCAGGTCGCCTTGGGAGATACCTTGTCCGGTATCGGTGATGCTTATGGTGGCGGTTTTGGAGTCAGACGCCGTGCGCAGAATGATCCGTCCACCCTCCGGTGTGTGCTGGAGCGCGTTGACGACCAGATTGACAAGCACCTGGCGGAGTCGGTCCGGGTCCGCCGAGACCGGGATTTCCTCGCCGGGTAAATCCCGCTCGAGGACGACGGCGTGCGCATCCGCTGCGGCGGCGAAGCTCTCCACCACCGATGCCACGACGCCGGCCAGGTCGAGCCGTTCATTATGCAATCGCGGCTTCCTCGATTCGGCGAGCGAGAGTTCGCGCAGATCGTCCACCAGCCGGCTGAGGAGGCGGGTCTCGTCGAACAAGCCGGCAATCTCGGTCTGGGTCAGCGGGTACACCCCGTCCAGCATCGCCCGCAGGTTTCCCTGCAGGACGGCCAGCGGAGTTCGCAATTCATGCGCGATGTCCGCCGTCAGGTTGCGGCGCAGCGTTTCGGCCTGCTCGAGCGAGGCGGCCATTTCGTTAAGCGCGCGCGAAACCTCGGCCGTTTCCATGCTCCCGCGTTCGGGAATGCGATGGGTCCAATCGCGGCGGGAGAAGGAACGCGCGCCCGCGGCCATCCGGCCCAGGGGGGCGGCGATAAAACGCCCCAACGTCGCCCCAGCGATCAAACTCAACCCGGCGGCCACGAGCGCGGCGATGATTAAAACCGTCCGGAGCCTGTCGAGCAATTCCCCCGCGGCCGGATCCTCCTCACCGGATCCTGCCGTGCCAACGATCAGATACCCGATCGCCGCCTGATCCCCAAGGATGGGTAGCGCGGAAGCCTGTTCATCAGCGGAAAGCGATTCTCCCGTTCGAAGCCCGCGCTCGTCGATCAGGATCCGCCCATCGGCATCGGCCAGCATAAGGGGGGGGCGGCCACGGCCGTTCCCCGCTCCGGAGCCGCGGCCCTGTTCGTAGGAGGCAACGAACGTTTCAACGCCCTGCCAGCTCCCGTTGATGGCATGGAACGCCGCCAGGTCCGAAAGCCATCCGCTTTGGGAGAGCATCTCCTGCCGCGCCAGATATTGACGCACTTGGGTCCCGGCCTGCCAATCGATGAGAACGGCGATCGTCCCGATGCCCACCAGCGATACCAGGCCGAACGCCAGCGTCAGGCGCACCCATAAGCGATTCACGATCCATCCTCCCGGAGGCGGTAGCCCACTCCGAAAACGGTTTCGATCAGGCGCGGCTGGGCGGGATCGGTTTCCACCTTCTTCCGCAGGTTCTTGACGTGGCTGTCGAGCGTTCGTTCCAGGCCGTCGTACGCGAAACCGAACGCCTTTTCGATGAGCTCCGCGCGCGTGAAGGCGCGATTCGGGTACTCCATGAGCGCCTGTAAAATGGAATATTCCGCGGGGGTTAATTCCACCGGCGAGCCGCCGACGGCAAGTACATGGCGGTCCATGTCCATTCGCAGCGGCCCGGATTCCATAATGTGCGCAGGTTCGGGTTCCCGTCCGACGCGGCGTAAAATCGCGCGTACCCGGGCGACGACTTCACGCGGATTGAACGGTTTGGTCAGATAATCGTCCGCGCCGAGCTCCAAACCGAGGATCCGGTCGGCATCGTCCACCCGCGCCGTCAGCAGCAGGATGGGGATGGCGGACAGATGTTTATCCCCGCGGAGCGTTCGCGTAAGCTCAAGGCCGTCCATACCGGGCAGCATAATATCCAATACGACGAGGTCCGGACGGTCCTGCCGGATGGCATGCAGCGCCGTATCGCCGTCGTCCGCGGTTAAAACCGAAAATCCCGCTTCTTCGAGATACGAGCGGATCAGGCGGATGATCTGTGCGTCGTCGTCGACGATTAAAATTCGCTGGGTCATGATTTTATATTATAGACCCGCACCGTACTGCCGATTCGGCATCGCAACCCGGACCGGGCGTTTCGATTGCGCCGCCCGGTCCGGGTCTGCCGTGACGGTTTATACCCGCCGTCGGTCGGGTGTTTCGAGCAGGGGATTGTGTCAGGACCCGGTGCCGTCGCAGACACCGTCACCATCACCGTCGCCCCCGCCGTATCCATTCCCGCCCGGCTGGAAGGGTGTGTTGATCTGTTCGGTGACATGGATCCGCATGCTTTCCAGCATCGTATCCGCCTGGTCCTGCGTCAACCGGCCCTCTGCCACGGATTCCTGCAGTTCGGCGGCGCGGACCGCAAGGAAGGCGTCCACGATTTTCATGGGATCCACCCCCTTCGACTCCGCTACGGCGGCGATGGTTTTGCCGGCATTCAGCTCAACCACCAACTCCGTCCGCGTCATACCCAGGGTCGTGGCGGCGACAGCCACCAGCGAGGATTCCGGCCCGCCAATTCCCCCGCCCCCGGTTCCGCTGCCGCCGTTACCCGGCCTGCGTCCGGCGTCCATCGACTGCGCATGGGCGGTCGTGCCAAAAGCCAGCGTCCCGGCCAGCGCCGCCATCAAAGCCAACGATCCGATCTTCATCCATCTGTTCATAGTGACCTCCTAGGTCTTCGATTTCGGCGGATGGAATTCATCCGCAAGCACAAAGGAAAGCATATCGAATGCCCATGGAGTTCGTATGGAGACAGGATGAAGAAAAACAGAACTTTCCATCCGTGAATTTTTCGGACACGGATGTCGGTTTTGAGAAAAAACGCAAATCACGGCGGCTTTCTTCCTCCGGCATGGAAACAGCGGCGTTTTTACCGCACCGCGGCCCGCCTAAGGCACACGCCAGACGTGCACGACCGGTTTGGCCCCGTCGGCATACAGCTCCAACACATACAGCAGACCGTTCGCGCGATCATACGAAACGTCGCCGATCCGGTAGCGGCGCTGATCGCCTTCGCCCAGCATCTCCACATCGGTGCCGGCCGGATTGAAAAAGAGATGCTCGTCGATGTCGAGAACCGCATAGGGCTGCGGTTCCCATGAGTTCAACTCCCCGGCGGCCACCCGGGCTAGGTCGGCCGGATCGTAAAAAATAATCTCCGCGTCATAATGCGTGCCCCACCACCCGCGCTGGCTGATGCAGCCTCCGGCGTCCGCGTCACAACAGCCGGAAAAATCTTCCGGCGGGCAAGTTGTGCCGTCGGCCATTCGACAGGTCGGGAAGTCGGTCACATCCGCATCCACACAAACCTGTTCAGGACCGGCCGGATTCCGGTAGCCGTACCAGAACTTCGCGCCGTTGCTTTTGGTGCCCGCAAACAGGACGGCCGCTTTACCCGATGGGGTCGTCAGCCACGCCCCACCCTCCCATTCATCCGGATGTTGATACCCGCTCTGGCAGCGGATAATCTCTTCCGTAGAATCCGAGGTCGCATATAAAAGGAGTACGGTTTCACTCAGGCGGGTCCCGGGGGCGGGCGCGGCGCCATCCTCCCCCCATGGACGATAGGCAAACAACGCCGGCCCCATCCCGCCCTGCCCGCCGTCCCGCATCCGCCCGGCGGCCAGCAGGCGCCCGGACGCATGCGCATCCGCCCAGGCGGCGGGGATCTCGAAAAGATATCCGTTCACGCTGTATGGATTCTGGTGGCCGATAAACCAAACTCCCTTGAAATCCGGGGCTGCCAGGTCCGGGCTGAACCAGGCGTGCGATGGAACGTCTGGCGGTTGAAGGTGCTGCCCCCAGGCCAGGTGGATCCGCGGACCGGTATCGGGATGATTGAGGTATTGCATCCCGGCTTTCGGAATTTCCTCGAGGCCGGTGAAATACCCCGCGGTGACATCCGCGAAGTTCTGAAGAAATCCGGCGATGGGGAGACTGCCCGGGTTGCCGGCCATCGCGGGCACCGGAATGCTGACTTCCGCAACCTGATTCCCATCCGGCAACGATCCCCAGGCCTGCCGGTCGTGGCCCATAATGAACAGCGAGCCGGGATGGGCGTCGTTCCCGGCCGGATCGCCGTCGGGGTTGAAGGTCATGGCATTCCCGCCATAGGCGAATGTCCTCG
>CAZYSF010000219.1:0-4302 GCA_964649635.1 uncultured Anaerolineales bacterium
CACGATCCCCAATCCCATCAACGGCAGTTCCCATAGCAGGCTGCGCAGCCCGCCGCTCGCCCGGCGGCCGGGGATGAGGTCCGCCAAGGCGATATAGATGAAGCTGGCCGCGGAAATGGAAAGCAGGTAGGGGGTCAAGGACTCCGCGAGCGGGAGAAGGAAAAAGGTCAGCTCGGCGCCCAGGAGCGCCGCCAGGCTGGAGAGAGCGTTGAACCATAAAGCGCGGGTTTTGGAAAACCCGCTTTCCAGTAGGATTGCAAAATCGCCTATCTCCTGAGGCACTTCATGGGCAATGACGGCCACGGAAGTCGCAATCCCGAGCGGGACCGATCCGGCAAACGCGGCGGCGATCGCCACCCCGTCGACGAAATTATGCAGGGAATCGCCGATCAGGATCAGTGTTCCGGCGCGGGTGTGGATATCGCACGGTTGTTCGTGGCAGTGCCTCCACAGTGCAAACTTCTCGATCAGGAAGAAGAGGATCAATCCGGCCAGGACAGTGGGCAGAATAGTCCCGCTGGATTGTTCTTCCAGCGCATGAGGAATCATCCCGAAGAACGCCGCCCCGAGCAGGGTGCCGATCGCGAAGGGGATTAAAGCCATCATCACCAGTTTCAGCCTTTTTTCCCTGAGCAGCAGTACCCAGGCGGCAAGCGCAACTGAAATGATCGATCCGAGCAGCGTGAAGAAAATTATCAGTACAAAGTTCATCGCGATCTCCTCACCCCTCATCCGAATCTGCGACGACGTAAAAAACAGAATTCTCCATGACAACCGTCTTGACCCTGCCGGAATCCATCAGCCCATCCAGGCGCTTGAGCGCTTCGACCGGATGAATACCCAGACTGGCCGCCGCATCCCGCGCGGTGCACGGGTGCCGGCGGAGGATCGCCAGGATTTCCGAGTCCGAGGCTCCGCGCACGGCTGGCGCCCGCGGGTGGTCCTCCTCGTCCTCGTGGATGATATCCGCGCCGTCCGGAAAAAGAACGCTCAACGCGCGCATCTCCCCGCTGTTGAGCGGCCGGGCGTATTTTTCAGCCGGCGGCCGGTACACGGTGTTAAGCTGCACGCGGTCCGGCGCGATGCGCTGCACCAGGGCGGCGATTTTCCGCACTTCGGAGGGTGTACCGGTCAACCCGGAAAGCAGAAAAACCTCAAGCCATATCCTGCCCGGGAATTGTGCGGTGAAATCCGCCAGGCCCTCGACCATCCGGTCGAACGCGATTCCGGAATGCGGGCGGTTGATTCGGCGGAAGAGGCTTTCCCCGCCGGCGTCCAGGGAAGGGATTACGAGGTCGGCCGCGCGCAATGCTTCCCGGACCTCCCGCATCCAAAGCAGTGATCCGTTGGTTATGACCGCCAACGGAATATCGGTCAGCGTCTTGATCTCCCGGATCAGATCTCCCAGCCCGCTGTTCAGCGTGGGTTCTCCGGAGCCGGCCAGCGTGATGTAATCCGGATTCTCCCCATCCTTCAGTTTCCGGCGCAGTTCGTCCAGCACCTCCGAAATCGGAACGTATTCTTTCCGCTCCAGGGTTTTCTTCGTGGTCCGACCCAGCTGGCAGTAGACGCAATCGTAGGAACAGACCTTGAAGGGGACGAGGTCGATCCCCAGCGACCGCCCCAGGCGCCGCGAGGGGACGGGGCCGTAGACGTAATGCGGGCTGTCCGCTTTCATGATCGATCCCCGCACGGCGCGTCGCCGCAGCGCTCCTCGCGCCCGCAGCAGGTCCGGCCTTCGTGCTCGAAGGAGCAGTCGCGCCCGGCGGGATGCGATTCGGATCCTTTGACAATGATCCCCATTCCCGCGCTGATCAACCGGCGCGCCTTTCCAAGGCATTCGGGGCATTCCGAGACCGGATCCTCGGCGATGGGCTGTAACCGCTCAAACTTAAGACCGCAATGCGAGCAATCGTATTCATAGTTCGGCATTAGCATTCTCTCGGATCGTCATCAGTTTTTCACGCAGCCCCGTAAATAAAGCGCGGTACTCCGGCAGCGCCTCGACGATCAGTTCGCCGCGCGAATACGTCTCGGCGATCCGCCGGTCGTCCGGGATTTCCGATAAGATCGGAATGCCTTCCTCCCGGCAATACCGATGCACCCGGTCGTCGCCGATCCCGATCCGGTTGACCGTCACGCCGAAGGGGAGGCCCACTTCCCGGACCATGTCCACTGCGAGCCTAAGGTCGTGCAGGCCGAAGGGCGTGGGTTCCGTGACAAGCAGCACGAAATCGGCGCCCCGGACCGATGCGATCACCGGGCAGGAGGATCCCGGGGGAGCATCGATGATCACGGGCGCATCCGCCTGAGCGTGTCCCTTCACCGCGCGGATCAAGGGCGGGGACATCACCCCGCCGACATCCAGGAGCCCGGTAATCAGGCGTATGTTCCCCGTTCGCGTTTCCCGGATCACGCCGATACGCCACGCGACTTCGCGGATGGCCTTGCGCGGACACACCAGCTCGCAGCCGCCGCATCCGTGGCACATTTCGGGAATCAGCACGGGTGTGCTCAGGAACGCCAAAATGGCGTGGTACTCGCAGAACCGGCCGCACTCTCCGCACGAGTCGCACAGAACTGTGTCGAACTCCGGTACGGGCAGGGTCACGGCGGTTTCCGCGATCTCGCCACCGCGCAGAAAAAGATGCGCGTTCGGCTCCTCCACATCGCAATCCAGGAGCTGAACGGGAGAGCCCCATACCCTGGCCAGGTTAACAGAGACGGTGGTTTTTCCGGTTCCGCCCTTCCCGGAGGCGACCGCGAGAATCATGAAGAGTCTCTCCTATGCCGCACTGTGGATCCGGCATGGTCTGCCTCCAGCGCCGGATCCGGTTTGCGGGAATATGGGGTGATTACGTCACGGAAGAATCCTTCACCAGTGCCCCTCTACGTCCGCGGAGGTTGCTTCGGCCAGCGTGCCCGCGCGGTATTGCTCCAGCGCTCCGGAGACTGTCGGGGCGTCGGTGTTGAAAATCTTGACTCCGGCTGCTCCAAGCGCGCGGAAGGCTTTGGGGCCGCAATGACCGGTTACGAGAGCGTGCGCTCCCGACCGGACAACGGTTTCCGCCGACTGGATCCCGGCGCCCTGCGCGGCATTGAGGTTTTTCTCGTTGTCGATGATCTCGAAAGTACCCAGCTCGAGATCGTAGATCAGGAACTTGGGCGCGCGGCCGAAACGGCTGTCCAAAGGGGCGGAAAGATCGGTACCCGAAGTTGTGAAGGCGATCTTCAACGGTACACCTCCGTTTTTTGAGATACGGTCTTGAGCTGTTTAAAAAGAGTCACCGGGACATCCATTGATAGTCATGCCCGCGCCGGCCCTTGCGAAGCGACACCCCCGCTCGCGATTGCTTCGCATTGGAAGATCCCCCCTGCTCATCGCTCGGGGGGGGCCGGCGCGGGAATGCGACCAAACCAATGCAAGGTATTACCCAGGAAAACCACCCTTCCACTTTCTGGACAGCCCTAAAATCCGGTAAGGATCATTCCGCCGAAGTACCGGTTTCCATCTCGTCCAGCCGCTGCTTGATCATGTTCAATTGCGACTGCAGGGCTTCGGCCTGGTTTTTCAGCGCCTGTTTCTCTATCGCTGGATCCGGATTTTGGAACGGCGCGGGGTAGGGGCTGAACCGCATCCAGCCCGGCCGGCCGGTGGCGAAGGGCATACGGCGCCACCCTTGTCCACCGCCCATCCTGCGGCCCCGCCCGCCGCCCAGCCCGAATCCTCGCCCCGAAGCCGGATTGGCATTTCCCGGCGCATTGAACCCCGTGCAGAATCCGGCTGCGCGTCCGGTCATCGGCCCCATTCCCATGGGCCCTGTGCGATCTCCTCTAGGCATGATGATTTTCTCCTTTCGTAATAAATATCCCGTTCTCCCGATTTAGCGATACGGTTTTCGCTTCACGCACGATCGCGATAACTGGAGGATCTATCGGCAGCCATCCTCCCCGGACCGGCTGCTAGCGATTACTCCTTAATCATGCGCGTCCCGCAATTCGGGCAGGCACGGTCGACGCAGCGTTGCCCGGCGATATGCGGGATCCTTTTCCCGCACTTTGAGCAAACGCAGTCGCCGCCCGGGCCGGATCCGGGATTGTTGCCGCCCCCGCGGCCGCCTCCTCCGCCAAGTCCCGTGCCGCCGCGTCCTATCCCGGCGCCGCCGCCGCGCCCTTGGCCTGCGCCGCGGCGGGCTTGGATAAACCGATCCAATAGTTCTTGAATTGTCATAAAGTGTCTCCTTTTTCCCGGAATTTCCGTTTAGCAACTGTGGCGCCGCGCGGCAACCGCCATTTGATTTC
>CAZYSF010000220.1:0-1769 GCA_964649635.1 uncultured Anaerolineales bacterium
CCCGAAATCCTCATGCAGATGCCGGTAAGCTTCGGCCGTCTCGAGCGGGGAGAGATCCTCGCGCTGGAGGTTTTCGATCAGCGCCAGTTCCAGGCGCTGTTGGTCGGACGCATCGCGGACCAGGACCGGCACGCGTTCCAGCCCGGCCAGCTTCGAGGCTTCCAGCCGCCGCTCGCCGGCGATCAGGATGTACTCTTCCGGAGCCGTGCCGCGGCTGACGATCAGCGGCTGGATCACGCCGTGCTCGCGGATCGACGCCGCCAGGTCCTCAAGCTCAGCGGGGTCGATCGTCGACCGCGGCTGGCGCGGGTTGCGGCGGATCTTCTCCACCGCCACCAGCATCGTGTCCGCGGGGGAAGCGTCGACTGGGAGGAGGGCATCCAAACCGCGCCCGAGTCCGTGTTTTTTTGCGCTCATCGGTTCATCCCTTAGCGTGGATCCGGGCCCCGTCGGATTTGAGAATTTCCTCCGCCAGTTCCTGGTAGGCGAGCGCGCCGATGGAGGAGGGGGCGTAAACGGAAATCGGAATTCCGTGGGACGGCGCTTCCGCCAGCCGGATGCTGCGCGGGATGACGCTCGAGAAGACCTTCCCCGGAAAATGCCTGCGGACTTCGTCGATCACCTGGTTGCCGAGATTCGTCCGCCCGTCGAACATCGTCATCACGACCCCGCGGATCTCGAGGTGCGGATGGAAGGACGCGCGCACGCGCCCGATCGTCTGGGTCAGCTGGGAGAGCCCTTCCAGCGCGAGGTATTCGCACTGGACGGGGATGACCGCCCCGTCGGCGGCGGCGACCAGCGCGTTCAGGGTGAGGATGCCTAGCGACGGCGGGGAATCGATCAGGATGTAATCGTACGAAGCATGGATTTCCTGGAGCGCATCCCGCAGCCGGACCTCGCGCCTTTCTTCAGTAATAAGCTCCACTTCCGCGCCGGTCAAATCCGGGGTGGAGGGGATCAGGCTCAGGCCGAGCTGTTCATTCTGCAATATGGCCGCGGTGGGGGCGCAGGAGCCGATCAGCACCTCGTAGGTCCCGTCGCGGACGTTGCGCTTATCGACGCCCAGGCAGGAGGTCGCATTGGCCTGCGGATCGAGGTCGACCATCAGGACCCGCTGGCCCATCCGCGCGAAACACGAGGCCAGGCTGATGGTGGTGGTCGTCTTGCCGACCCCGCCCTTCTGGTTGACGAACGCGTAGATTTTGGTCACGCCGCGATCCCTGTCC
The DNA here is from genome assembly GCA_964649635.1 of uncultured Anaerolineales bacterium. Taxonomy (GTDB): domain Bacteria; phylum Chloroflexota; class Anaerolineae; order Anaerolineales; family RBG-16-64-43; genus JAFGKK01. Next base: position 1,227 of record CAZYSF010000220.1, read on the forward strand.
GTTTCGCTTCGAGGATTTCCTCGCGAGTCGGAACTCCCGCCAGCCCGGGCCGGGTCACCGAGAGCGAGGCGAGCGCGGTCGCCATGCGTCCGGCTTCCCACGCGTCGCCGGTTTCTTTCAGCCGCAGGAAGAAAACCGCGGCGAAAATATCACCCGCGCCGGTCGGATCCACGACGGTCACCTTCGGGGCCGGAAGGACGCGCGCCTCGCCCCGCCGGGAGACCCGGCACCCGCGTTCTCCGTCGGTCACCGCGCAAACCGGGGTGAGCGCGGCCAGGCCGGCGGCCAGCGCTTCGTCGCCGCCGACGTCGTCCATGCTGAATACCGAAACATGCGCGTTCCGCGCCGCCTCTTCCGCATCCGGGCTGAGGATATGCCGCACCCGGCCGTCGGCATCCCAGTCGCGCATCCAGCCCTGCAGCGTCACGCAGCACAGGGATTTGGTGAACAGGTCCATCAGCCCGGGTTTGACTTCCCCGACCACCGGGGCGAGGTGGACGATATCGGGCGCAAGCCAGGTCTGGGGGACGTGGGCCGGCCCGA
>CAZYSF010000221.1:0-3414 GCA_964649635.1 uncultured Anaerolineales bacterium
TTCCACCGGGTGTTCCCGCGCGATCCAAAGCCTTCGGACAGCCGTGATATAGTTCCCCTCCTGGAACAATTCCTCACGCCGCTCCGGCGCGGCGCAGGAGCTTAAGCGGGCGGCTATGCAATGGTTTGGAATCGCCTCCGGTGTTTTCTGGTCGATCACCTACCTGCTCCTCATTAAACGCGGATACCAGGATAAGGCCTGCGGCATGCCGATGGCGGCCCTGGCCCTGAACATCTCCTGGGAATTCATCTTCTCGTTCATCCACCCGCACGGCGGTTTTCAACTTGTCATCAACATCGCCTGGTTCGTCCTGGATACGATCCTCGTCGTCCAATACCTGCGCTACGAACCCGCCCGCCGCCCGGCAGGCGAGTCCGCGGCTTTCTTTTACGGGGCGTTCCTATCCATACTCGCGGTGTCATTCCTCACCATACTTCTGGTAACGCGCGAGTTCGATAATTACGGCGGCTACTACACCGCCTTCGGGCAGAATCTTCTGATGTCGATCCTCTTCATCCGCCTGCTGCTCGACCGCAAGGATCTGGCCGGCCAGTCGCTCTACATCGGGCTGGCAAAGATGCTGGGCACGTTGTGCGCCTCCATGATGGTCTTCGCCTATGCGCCGGAATCGCGCCTGACGGTGTTCTTCGCCTGGGCGATCCTGTGCTTCGATCTGGTATACGTCGGAATTTTCATCCGACAAAGCCGGCGATTGGGCGTCGATGCGCTTTTGCGCTGGTAAAGGAACCGCCCCTATCCCGTCCTCCCGTCGCTGCGCTCCGGGACAGGTTCTCCCAGCGCCTGCCCCCCGAGCGATGAGCGCCAGTGTCCTTCTGGTGCGAAGACTTCGCGAGCGGGGGTACGCCGGGCGAAGGTGGCCGAAGGCCGGATGAGGGTGGTACTTAAGGTATCGAATGAACTGGACCTCGATTTCCAACACGTCTTTCTTCGGAAAGATCCTGCGCCTTCCGCTGCGGCTGATCCCTCGGCGGGCGGTGCTGCCAATTCTGCAGGGACCCCTGCGCGGGAAGAAATGGATCGCGGGTTCCGGGAATCACGGGTACTGGCTGGGCAGTTACGAAATGGAAAAATGCGTCCGCTTCGCGGAGGCGGTTCCCGCCGGCGGGGTGGTGTTCGATCTGGGCGGAAATGTCGGCTATTACACCCTGATTTCAGCCTTTCGCGCCGGACCGCGCGGCCGGGTGTTCGTTTTCGAGCCGCTCCCCCGCAACCTGGATTTTCTCCGCCGGCACCTGGTCCTCAACCGCATTGAAAATGTGACCGTGATCGACGCGGCGGTATCCGACCGCACCGGAACGGTCCGATTCGCGGAGGATTCCAGCACCTCGAAGGGCCGCATCGGCGAAGGCGGCGCGCTGGAGGTGAAATCCATTTCCCTCGACGATTGGATCGAAAAGGGGGTTTTACCGGCGCCGGACATGCTTAAAATCGACATTGAAGGCGCGGAGTACCTGGCGCTGCAGGGGATGCGGCGGATGCTGGCGCGTGCCCGCCCGCCGATTTTCCTCTCCACTCATTCCGGGAAGGTTCACCGGGAGTGCCTCGGCCTGCTCGAATCGTTCGGTTACCGGGTGGAGGCACTCGACGGCCGGCCGCTGGAGCGTTCGCGCGATATTTTGGCCGGATGACTCTCTTCAATTCGCTTCCGGATCACTTTTCCATGCCGCGATTTCCATGATTACTAGTGTGTTAGTATCCACAGCCCGGCCGAAAATTCCTGTACACCGATCACCAAAAAGAACCGAAAACACCGGGAAAGAAGGATTTCCATCATAATTCGGAGTTGGTTTTAGAAGGCCTTGCGGTTACGGTATCTGTCTTTTTAAGTAGTTTCCATGCCCCCTCCTTACCAGCCTGAGCATCGACAAAACCGGACCTTCATCCATTCTATTACCCCGGAAAGAGAGACAGCATTTCCACCTTTTATACTTGTGTTTTACTCTCCATTCCTCATATAATACTCACGGTGCGGATATCGAGCCGTATCCGACACACGTTCCGTCAAGGATGACAGGACGCAGATTGAGGGAACCCCCGTGCATCGCCGCCCCCAAAGAGGAGGGTTTATGGCGCCTATGGATATCACGCAATTTAACGCGCTTCTTCATTCCAAGAAAGATCAATCGGATTGGATGTCGGCGCTCCGTGCAATTACCGTAATCCGGAATTTAGAGGACCTTGATGAGGTTGGCCCAATGGGTCAGTGGGCCGGCTGGCGATAGGTAATCACCGGATGCATTAATCCTGCCGGGGGGAATGCCCTTGTCCTTTCGGCCAATGATCCAAAATGTAGCGCGGCCGGCTCAACGCGCTACATTTTTTATTCCCTGGAAGCAAGGGAATTCTATGTTTTTCTCAATAGGGGCTTTCCGTTATAGATTCGGATCTTCGCCAAGGATCGGTTTGCATTTTTTGGGAACTATACATATATTGTAAGAACGTAAATTGGAGGCCGGCTTGAATATCGCGGAAATCAAAACCCTGGTTCTGAGCATTCCGGAAGTATCGGATTGGCCGGAGATGGCCGCCATATTCGAGCGGCAAGTTGACCTATCCAATAAAGTTTGGGAAATGCCGTACCGGGCCTGCCGGGCGGTTGGGGGGGATGAAACGTTGGCCGCGCCGAGCGCTGCCGCACTCCTCTGCCTGTGCTGCAGCCTCCTCCTGGTGGATGATATGCTCGACCAGGATCCGCGCGGCGCGCATTTGCACTTGGGCGAAGCGAAAACTGCCAATATATCTTTCGCGTTTCAATCCGCCGCATTTCGGTTGCTCTCCGATACCGCGATCGACGCGGAACGCAAAGCAAAGGTCATGACCCGTTTCGCCGGGATGGCATTGACTACAGCCTATGGGCAGGAGTTGGACTCGCGCAACCTTCCGGGCCAGGAAAATTACTGGAAAGTCCTCCGGGCAAAAAACTGCTCATATTTTGGCACCGGGCTGTTTGCGGGGGCGATTTTCGGTAATTCAGAAGTTGAGATTGCCGAAAAGCTGTACCAGTTCGGCGCCCTGACGGGGGAAGCCACCCAGATCCAGGACGATATCAGTGACGCGCTGGAAAAACCCGCCAATCCGGATTGGAAATTGAACCGCAACAACTTATTGCTTCTCTACGCCCAAACGGCCGATCACCCCGACCGGGAGCGCTTCCAGGCGCTGCGATCCGGGACGGAAGACCCGGAAAAATTAAAAGCCGCGCAGGAAATACTGGTGCGTTGTGGCGCACTGAGTTACGGCGCATATCTGCTGAACCAACGCTGTCAAGCGAGCTTGAAAATCTTGGAGGAAACACCGTTGACGGATCAGAAACCGCTGCGCGAATTGGTCATCAAGCATATCCGCCCATTGGCTGAATTATTGGAGAGCTTGGGAATTCCGGTTCCCGACGAG
>CAZYSF010000222.1:0-1503 GCA_964649635.1 uncultured Anaerolineales bacterium
TGCCGGTCGAAAATTCCACGACCGGCTCGATCCACACCGCCTACGATCTGCTGCTCGAATACGAACTGCAGATCATCGGGGAATTCATCCTCCCGGTCCGGGAATGCGCGATGCTTCCCCCGGGCGTGGAGGTGGATACGGTCCGGCAGGTGATCAGTCATCCGCAGGCGCTCGAGCAGTGCGCGCGCTGGATCTCCTCGCAGCATTGGGAGGCGGTTCCGGTGTACGACACCGCCGGCGCGGCGAAAATTCTGGCGCAGGAAAAGCGCCCGGACCGCGCGGCGATCGCCAGCGAAACGGCGGCGAAAATCTACGGGCTGAACATCATCGCCCGCTCGATCCAGGACGTCCAGGCGAATTACACGCGCTTCCTCCTGCTTTCGAAGGAGGCCCGCCCGATCGGCAAGCCTTCCAAGACCTCGCTGATCTTCGCCACCCGCCACAAACCCGGCGCGCTGCACTCCTGCCTGAATGTGCTCGCCCAGCGCGGGATCAACCTGAACAAGATCGAATCCCGCCCGGACCGCAAGAAGCCGTGGCATTACCTGTTTTATCTGGATTTCGAGGGCGATGCGGCGGATCCGAAGGTGGTCGAAGCGCTGAATGACATGCGCACGCATACCGAATTCATCCGCGAACTGGGGTCGTATCCGACCCGCACCCTGGGGAACGAGGAATGACCGCGACCGGCGCCGCCCCGCGCCGTTTGCCGGAAATCCGCCTGGAAGCGGCACGCCACGCCGTGCCCATACATGCTGGGAAAAGGAGAGACACCATGGTTATCGTTATGCAGGATCATGCCGGGAATGCGGCGATCGACGAAACGGTGCGCCGGGTGAAGGAGATGGGGTACGGCGTAAACGTCTCCCGCGGCGAGGAACGCACCGTGATCGGCGTGCTGGGCGACGAGCGCCAGATCGAGTGGGAACACCTGGAGTTATTGCCGGGAGTGGAACGCGTCGTCAGGATTCTTAAACCCTTCAAGCTGGCGTCGCGCGACGCGCGGCCGGACAGCACGGTCGTCCGGGTGGGCCCGGTGGCCATCGGCGGGGAGGCGATCGTTTTCATCGCCGGTCCGTGCGCCGTGGAAAGCCGCGAGCAAATCATCGAGACGGCCAGGGCGGTCAAGCAGGCGGGGGCGCACATGCTGCGCGGCGGGGCCTACAAGCCGCGCTCCTCGCCCTACTCGTTCCAGGGGATGGCCGAAGAGGGATTGAAACTCCTGGCCGAAGCCCGGGATGCCACCGGCCTGCCGGTGGTGACCGAGGTGATGTCGCTGGAGCAGGTGGAAACCGTGGCGCGTTACGCGGACATGCTCCAGATCGGCGCGCGCAACATGCAGAACTTCCCGCTGCTTCAGGAAGTGGGCCGAAGCGGCCATCCGGTGCTCCTCAAGCGGGGGATCAGCGCGACGATCGAAGAATGGCTGATGGCGGCCGAATACCTGCTGGCGAACGGCAACTCGAAAATCGTTCTGTGCGAACGCGGGATCCGCACCTTCGA
>CAZYSF010000223.1:0-2200 GCA_964649635.1 uncultured Anaerolineales bacterium
AAAAGGCCATAACGGTTTTCGAGACCGTCCCGTTCAACCACTCTGGCACCTCTCCGAAGTTAAAAATTATATCATGCGGCCGCACGAAGCCAGCCGGTCGGGTAGCCCGAGTTGTTTGCGGCGTATCCCTGGCCCAGCCCACCAGGGCGGTCGAGACCGTTCAAGTACCGTCTGGTCTCGACACGCGCTTCGTTTTCCCTCGCTTTGCTCCCATCGCTCCGCAATCTTCCCCGCTCAAAAACCAGAATCGAGCGGGGAAGCTCCGCGTGGGCAGGCGGGACAGGCGCTCAGCCCATTCGACCGCCTGTAATATCACCCGGCCTCGTTCTCGCCTTTTCCCGAATCTTCCATATGCATCCAGTGCAGGATGCGGTGCGCCAGAGGCGCCACCAGAATCCCGGCGATGACCAGGAAAACCATTCCGGAGAATAGCGCATAGAAAGAGGCAAACCACTTTCCGGCATCCGTATGCAGCGTGTCCACCGGACCCATGCCGCCGAGGATCATCGAGGCATTGAGCAACGCGTCCAGAAAACGCATTCCTTCGGTAAGCGAATATCCGAGGATGCCGATTCCCAGGGAAACAGCGATGACCGCCAGCGCAAGCAGGGCGTGGAACACCAGCCGGCGTATGAAGTGCCGGGCAGGCAGCAGCGGTTCGGAATGCCGCTCGTACACTTAATTGAACTCCGCCGAATCCCCGGTTTGCGGATAAAACACCGGGGTGTTCAAATTATCGCCATTGAGTTTTTCCTGGAAGGGGAGTGCGGATTTGGGCTCGCCGTGAAGCAGGAAGATCGCTTCCGAACCGGTCGCCGCGGATTTGGCGTATTCGTAAAGGAAATTCTGTCCGGCGTGGGCCGAGAAACCGCCGATCGTCGTCACCTCCGCCTGGCGCGCGATCGACTCGCCGAAGATTTTCACCTCCCTGGCCTGTTCCGCCAGCAGCCGGCCAAGCGTATTCGGCGCCTGCCAGGAAACAATCAATATCATATTTTGGGAATCGCCGATGTTATTGGCCAGATGGTGCAGAATCCGGCCGCTTTCCGCCATCCCCGAGGCGGAGATAATCACCATCGGGCCGGTCTTGCCGTTGAGCGCCTTCGATTCATCGACCGACCGGGTAAAGGTGACATATTCGTATCCCAGCGCCCGCTGCTTGCCTTCCTTTTTCATCAACGATACGGCTTCCTCGTCGAAATAATCGGGGAACTTCGCGTATAGATCGGAAATGGCGACCGCCAGCGGGCTGTCGACGACGATCGGGATCCGCGGGATCTCGCCCTGTTCGATCATCCGCCCCATGCAATAGACTAGCTCCTGTGTCCGGCCGATCGCGAAGGACGGGATGATCACCTTGCCGCCGCGGCGGAACGTGCGCTGAATGGTATTGCGCAGTTCGAGCTCCGCCTCGTGCAGATCGCGGTGGAGTTTGTCGCCGTAAGTGCACTCCATCATAAGGATATCCGTGTGCGGGGGGAGCGAAGGGTCGCGAAGGATGGGCAAGCCGCGCCGCCCGATGTCGCCGGAAAAGACCAGCCGCCGGCGTTTGCCGTGTTCCGAGATGTCGAGGCAGATCCCGGCCGCGCCGAGGATGTGGCCGGCTTCGAAGAACGCCGCCTGGACGCCCGGGACGACCTCGAACGCTTCGTCGTAGGCATGCCCAGTCAGGAGCGGCAACACGGCTTCCGCGTCGGGCGTCGTGTACAGCGGCTCCACCGGAGGCTTGCCGCGCCGGGCGTTGCGCTTGCTGACATACGCCGCGTCGCTTTCCTGGATGTGGGCCGAGTCGAGCAAAACCAGTTTCAGCAGGCCGCCCGTCGCTTCGGTGACGTGGATCGGGCCGGGGTAGCCGTTCTTCACCAGGTTCGGCAGATTGCCGCTGTGATCGATGTGAGCGTGCGAAAGCAGCATCGCGTCGACTTTGCGCGGATTGAACGGCAGGCTGCGGTTGCGCTCGAAGCTTTCCGCGCGGCGGCCCTGATACAACCCGCACTCCAGCAGGATCCGTTTGCCGTTTATCTCGAGCAGGTACTGCGAACCGGTGACGGTTTGGGCCGCTCCATGAAAGTGAATCCGCATGCATCGCTCCTTAGGAGGTGGGGGAATTAACCCGGGCCAGGATTTCCTCGCCATATTTTCCGAGCCGGTAAGGCCCCACGCCGGAGATCTCGCCCAGTTCGGCGAGCGTGCGCGGAGC
>CAZYSF010000224.1:0-4116 GCA_964649635.1 uncultured Anaerolineales bacterium
ACGTGCAGCCGATCGACCGGGTGATCAGCGATTATTTCGACCGGCTGGAATACCTGACCCGCCATCCGGACGAGAGCCTCGGGATCCCGACCGGCTTCGAGCAGTTGGACCAGCTGATCGGCGGCATGCAGCGCTCGGACCTGCTGATCGTCGCCGGCCGCCCCGGCCTCGGCAAAAGCGCAATGCTCCTCAGCATCGCCAAGAACGTGGCCCAGATTCACAAGAAGCATGTCGCGATCTTCTCGCTGGAAATGTCGAACGAGCAGCTCATCCAGCGCCTGCTCTCGCAGGAAACCAAGATTGACTCGCACAAATTCCGCCAGGGGACCGTCAGCGAGGACGAATGGGCGCGCTTCACCCACGCCGCCTCGACCCTGAGCGAAGTCAAAATTTTCCTCGACGACACCCCGGCCCTCACGCCGCTCCAACTGCGCAGCAAATGCCGGCGGCTGCATCTGGAATACAGCCTCGACCTGGTCCTGGTGGATTACCTGCAGCTGATGGGCAGCGACTTCCGGACCGAGAACCGCGTCCAGGAGGTTTCCTACATCTCCCGCTATGTAAAAGCCCTGGCGCGCGAACTGAACGTGCCGGTGGTGGCCGCCGCGCAGCTTTCGCGCGCGGTCGAACAGCGGACGAGCAAACGCCCGCAGCTTTCGGATCTGCGTGAGTCCGGATCGCTCGAGCAGGATGCCGACATTGTGATGTTCATCCACCGCCAGGAAGAACCCGGCGCGGGCGGCGATTCCGACCCCTCCTCATCCGGAACCTGGCGGCGGGCGCCGAGCACGCGTTCCGAGGCGGTGGTGACCGAAATCATCGTTGCCAAGCACCGCCACGGGCCGACCGGCAGCGTCGAACTGATCTTCTTCCCGTCGCGGACCCGATTTGAAAACGCGGCGAAGCCGGGACAGATACAGAATGCTCCGCCGCCGGAGCGCCCGGAATGAAAGGATTTGCCGGGTTTCCCGACGGTCCGGTGCGGATGACTCCGCTGCCGGCGACCTTCTTCACCGACCTGCTGCCGAGCATCGATCATCTGGGGGAATTGAAACTCACACTCTACGTGTTGTGGCGTTTCTCCCAGCAGGAAGGGGCGCACCGGTACCTCGCGCTGAGCGATCTCAAGCAGGATGCCGAACTGCTTTCCGCGCTTAAAGAGGAAGGCCGAAGCGGGGAGCAGGTTTTCCCGGATGCGCTCGAGCGATCCGTTGCGCGCGGTACGCTGCTAGCCGTCCGTTCCGCCGGCGAGGACGACGCTTGGTATTTCCTCAACAGCCCGCGCGGCAAAGCCGCCGCCGAAGGGCTGGCGCGTAGGGAGTGGAAGCCGGACGATGCTCCGGCCCACGCGCGGCAGGTGGAACGCCCGAACATCTTCACGCTGTACGAACAGAACATCGGTATGCTCACCCCGATGATGGCGGAGATTCTGCGCGACGCGGAAAAGGAATACCCGGTCGGGTGGATCGAGGAAGCGGTGCGGATCGCCGTGGAGCACAACGCCCGCTCGTGGAAATACATCGCCGCGATTCTCGAACGTTGGAAGCAGGAAGGGCGGAGTCTGATGAAAACTTCAAATGATGAAAAACGCAAGAGGGATTCTGAGGGAGAATATGCGGATTTTATCGAACACTGACCTCCTGGGAGGTCCGCCGATCGGCGCTGGACGGCCGGACTGCCCGATCTGCGGCGGGGTGGGCTACCTGCGGCACGACGTCCCGGTGAGCGACCCGAAATTCGGGCGGGTCACGCCCTGCGCCTGCGTCCAGGGGATTCTGCAAACGCAGGCCAGCGAACGGCTTTACCGATTCAGCAACATGGACCGGTTGAAGCACATGACGTTCGAATCGTTTTCACCGCGCGGACGCGTCGCGCTCAGACCAATAGAACAGAAATCACTTGAGCAGGCCTATAACCTGGCCCATTCCTTCGCCCAGACGCGCGATGGCTGGCTGCTCCTGGAAGGCGGCTTCGGCTGCGGGAAAACGCATCTGGCGGCGGCGATCGCCAACTTCTCCTCCGAGCACGGAATCCCGACGATGTTCCTTACCGCGCCGGATCTATTGGACTGGCTGCGGGCATCCTTTGAAGGCAACGACGACCGCTTCTCGCAGCGCTTCGAGGAAATCCGCCGGGTCCCGCTGCTCATTCTCGACGATTTCGGGACGCAGAACGCCACCCCGTGGGCCCAGGAAAAATTATTTCAGCTTCTGGATTACCGTTATGTCAACAAAACCCCGACGGTGATCACCACAAACTTGCGGCTGGAAGAGATCGAGGGCCGGATCCGCTCGAGATTGGCTGATAGCGAACATGTGAATAGAGTACGGATACTTGCGCCTGACTATCGCCAGCCTGTCGGCGAATTGGGATCTGAATTATCTACTTTAGATCTACATAAAAAGCATACTTTTTCCTCCTTCTCGTTACGAGAATCCGAAAATCTTCGTGTGGAAGATATTAAAAATTTAAAAAAGGCCGTTGACTTTTCTATGCGCATGGTAAAAAATCCCACGGGATGGTTACTTCTTGAAGGGGAACATGGATGTGGAAAAACACACTTGGCAGCCGCTATAGCAAATGAACGTGAGCAACAAGGTTTTCCGGCTTTTTTCGTTGTTGTTCCAGATCTACTTGACCACCTTCGGTCAGCATTCAATCCTGCTAGCTTGATTTCCTACGATCGATCGTTTGAAGATGTTCGATCGGCAAACCTCTTGGTACTAGACGATCTAGGCGCGCAAAATACAACACCTTGGGCGCGGGAAAAACTTTTCCAATTACTTAATCACCGCTACGTTGCAGAACTTCCGACGGTTATTACCACGTCGGCCAACCTAAATGAGATAGACGCTAGTATTCGTATGCGTCTTCTGGATAATAGCGTATGTACGATTTTCGAAATCACTGCTCCACCCTTTCACGGCAGCAAACCGGAAGCCACCGCGACGAGAAAAGTGCGAAGGGCGAAGGGGTAAGCCCTCACCCTACAACAAATCCGAAAAGACACCGGATTTGGAAAGATCGTCATCCCGGCGTGCTCGTTGCCGGGATCCATTAGATCCATTATTGATGGGGGCTGTGGATACCGGCTGAATGCACGCCGGCACGACGAACAGAGACTGGATTCCCACTTAGTACACCCCCGCTTCGCATTCATCCCGGCTCACAAACCAGACACGAGCCGGGATGCTCCGCGAGGGCAGGCGCGGGAATGACGGACAGAGACTGGATGCCGGCTAAGGTCACGCCGGCATGACGGATAATAAAAGAGCGTCTCATTGAGACGCTCTTTTATTATCCGAATAATCGGGATTGTTGCTACGCTCCGTACTTCGCCAGCCGCAAGGCGTGGGCCAGTGCGATCGGCATCAGTTCCGGGGTCGGGAATGTCCCCAGGCCGCCGCGGGCGCACATCCGTTCGCCGAAAACGGTTTCCGCATCGGGGCGGGCGGTTTCCGGCGCCCACAGGAGCAGGGGGACCGGATGCCACGAGTGGCTCTTGAGTTTGGCCGGAGTCGAGTGATCGCCGGTGACCAGCAGCACGTCCGGCTTGAGCGCCAGGAGGGCCGGCAGCGCCGCATCGACCTTCTCGATCACCTTGACCTTCGCGTCGAAGTCGCCGTCTTCGCCGCGCGAGTCGGTGCCCTTGATGTGGATGAAGAAGAAATCGAAATCGTTCCAGATCCCGGCGACGGCGCGGAATTCATCCTCGGGGGTATCGCCTTCGAACGCGATGCCCTGCATCCCGACGAGTTTCGCCACCCCGCGGTACATCGGATAAACCGCGACGCAGGCCGGATGGACCTTGAAGATGTCTGCGAATTGCGGGAGGCGCGGATCGCCGGAGAAGCCGCGCAGGGTGAGCATATTGGCCGGAGCTTCGCCGGCCAGGATCTTCCCAGCCTGGGCGATCCATTCGTTGAACGCTTTGGCGGTTTTTTCGCCCTTCGGATCAGTGGCCTTCACCGGGAGCGGCGGGACGCCCGTCTTCTGCGGATCGGTTTCGGTCAGGCAGGCCGAAAGGCCCGGTCCCCGCATTACCACCACGAAGCGGTGTTCCTTCACAGGGCGGACTTCCATTTCCACACCGGGGATATTTATCTTCGCCAGTTT
>CAZYSF010000225.1:0-8665 GCA_964649635.1 uncultured Anaerolineales bacterium
CTCGACAGCGTGCAGCTGTACGATCTATACAGTCCGCTCAAGCGGCTGATCGACATCCTGGCTGCGCTCACCGGGCTCGTGTTCTTTGTCGCGACGTTTCCCCTGTTCGCCCTGCTGATCCGCCTGGACAGCCCCGGCCCGATCTTCTTCCGGCAGGAGCGGTCGGGGAAGGGCGGCCATTCGATTTGGATTTGGAAGTACCGGACGATGGTGCACGACGCCGAACCCGACGGGGAGGCGCGCTGGGCATCGCCGGCGGATCCGCGCGTGACGCGAACCGGCAAATGGATGCGCCGCACAAGGATGGATGAAATTCCGCAGTTTTGGAATGTGCTGAGCGGGGATATGAGCCTGATCGGCCCGCGTCCGGAACGGCCGGAGTTGATCGCGCAACTGGAAAAACAAATACCCTTCTACCGCGCCCGTCTGCTGGTTCAGCCGGGCCTGACCGGCTGGTCGCAGGTGAATTTCGGATACGTGCGGACGGTGGAGGACACCGCGCTCAAGCTGGAATATGATCTGTATTACATCCGCCACCGCTCCCCGTTGCTTGATTTTAAAATTATCCTCCGGACGCTCGGAACGTTCGTCCGGTTCCAGGGGTCCTGATGAGAAGCGCCGCCGCGGCACCGGCCGATCCCGAACCCGCCCCCGCGTTCACCACTATCCCGAATCCGGCCGCATCCGGCCCGCGCCGCGCGCGTTTTCCGCAGGACGTCCCCCAGATCACCCGTCTGATCGATCTCGGCTTTGGCCAAGTGCTGGATTATTCCTCGCGCCGGATGCTGCGCGATGTGAGCGCGGTCGCCGAGCGGGGCGAACTGGTTTGGAACCTTTCGCATCGGTTTGGGATACTCCAGCCCGAGGAATGGGCTTTCGCATCCGTGTGGGACGACGCGGGAAGGATCACGGGCAACGTCACCATCACCCGCCGCATTCCGGAACGCGCCGCCTGGCTGATCTCGAATGTGGCGGTCCATCCGGAATTCCGCCGGCGGGGGATCGCGCGCGAAATGGTCCGGCATGCGCTCGGGAGCATCCGCCAGGAGGGCGGGCGGAACGTCTATCTCCAGGTGGATGCGGTCAACGAATCCGCGCTGCGAATGTACCGGGAGATCGGGTTTGCGGAGCTCGGCGGGCGGACCTCCTGGCTTCGACCGCGGGAGGAACGGAGAATTACACAGTCCGAGGCGGCGGCCGGTTCCACGCTTACCTTCGCGCCGCGGAAAACCGCGGAGTGGGCCGAGGAATTTGGGTTGTGGAGGGTGGTTAGCCCGCATGGCACGGCGTGGAACACGCCGCTGACGGAGCAGGCGCTTCGGCCGTCGCTTCGGAAAAACCTGGAAGGCTTGCTCTCGGGCGAGACGGAAAAGCATTTTCTCGCCCGATGCGAGGGACGCGTGGACGCCTCGCTTTCGGCATACAGCCGGCAATCCGGTTGGGAGGGCGTACTGATCCAGCGCGAAGGGACCCGCGGGAAGGTGGAGGCGGGATTACTGGATGCGGCCTGGAAATTTTTCCCCCCGGCGCAAAGCCTGCTGCTGGAGGCGACCGCGGAGGCTTCCCCGGAAACTCTCGTACAACTCGGGTTCCAGAAACGTCGTACATTTATCTGGATGCGATATACTTTCAATGGAGGTGCTTTATGACCCGCTTTCTGATCCGATTGGGAATTAATGCGGTTGCCATCTACGCGGCTCTCCGGCTGGTTCCGGTCATCTACAACGCCTTGGGGTGGGGGCAGGGATTGACCGCCGAGACTACAAACTGGGCGGCGGTCGTCGTCCTGGCCTTGATCCTCGGACTGGCCAATTCGCTTTTGGCGCCGTTGCTGAAGTTCCTGACCTGCCCATTCATCCTGGTCACACTTGGCCTGTTTACGCTGCTTATCAATACCTTTCTGTTCTGGCTGACTGGACAGATCGGCGGTTGGTTCGGCTTCGGGTTTCAGGCCGATTTCCCGGCCTCCTTCCTGGGAGCATTGATCGTCGCGATCGTCAATATGATCCTGGCGTCGATCTTCAAGGACCAGTTGAAAGCCCGCCAATCCTAGCGGGCTGGGTCCCGGTAGCGGTTTTTGCGTATTGAGGCCACCGGCTATTTGGCGCGGTCTCGATACGATCGCATAGAACGCGGGCTTCTCGACCGACTTTTTCAAATCCTGCCAGGAATATTCAGGGGATTGCTTCGTCACTTCGCTCTCCAGGCTGCGCCGTGACGGAGCCGGGGCAGGATTCACACCTAGACAGTTATGCCCAAAATGTCCCCACTTTGATTTACTCATGATGGCAAATCGCCTTTATTACTGGCTTTTTTGAGGTTTCTATTTTAGACAGCAGTGATACCCTGATCGTTTTCAGAAACCTGCTGGAAGTTGCCCGCAATCCATAAAAAGAGCCTGTTCCGCCTTGATTGGCATTGGCGGTCCCACTTTGCAGGCTGGTCGAGTTTATCCATTCATCGAACCGGAGAAATCCCGGTTTTTACCAACCGGAGAGCTCCGGGCTTTGCGGTAAAATCCCCGATTATAATTTGCTGAGTACAGTCAACTTAAGCTCAAGACCTATGCCTATTTCCGAGGAGCGATTCGTGAATCCCACACTAGATAGAAAACAGATTATCCTTATTGTGGTTTTATTATCGGTAATTTTCGCCTGTTCCCTGGCCTATGCCTTTGGATTCCGGATTGTTCCTGCAGCGGACGCCCGTTGGTACGATACGATCGCGTGGAATCTCGCCCAGGGAAATGGGTTTAAGGTTGTGGACACCAACACGGAGGCGGAGGATCCCGCGATCGCCATTGTCGGGCCGGGTTACGTGTATTTGCTCGCCGCGCTCTACCGGCTTTTCGGGCACCATCTGGAAGCGGCGTGGATCGCGCAATCCCTGCTGCACACCCTGAGCGCATTCCTGGTGTTCCTTCTCGCGCGAAAAGTGATCCCGGATACGCGGAGTCAATTCGGGTATTCGCTTCTGGCGGCGGGGTTGTACGGGCTTAATCCGGATCTTATTCAGATGGCCGCCATGATTCTGACGGAGACCTTCTATTTGACCGTTTCTTTGGCGGCCGCTTTGGGAATTCTGGAGTTTGTCACCGGCTCCACGGCGCGAACAGTCCTCGGAACGGCGGTCCTCCTGGCACTGGCGGTTCTGATCCGGCCGATTGCCATCTTTCCGCTCGCAATCTTCCTGGTGGTCCTTGTTCTAAAAAGGAAATGGGTTTTGGCGCCGGCGGTTCTTTTCATCGCGGCCTTATTCATCGGGATTTGGGCGTACCGGAATTATTCGGTATACGGACGTGTCGTAATCCTTACGGCCGCCGGCGGGTACGACCTGTGGGTGGGGAACAATCCCGGCGCCAACGGGGAACCGAATCCGACGGAAGAAATTCGCCAGTACAGTACGGAGAACGGTGTTCTGGAAGCGGATCGATACGGAGCGGAACAATACGTGAAATTCATCCTCACGGAGCCGGCCGCTTTTATCCGGCTGCAATTCGTAAAAACCGCAAAATTTTTCAGTGTCATCCGGACTTCGGCCTGGTGGTTCCATATGTCGGGGATCGCGAGGACCCTGACCTTCTTTATTTCGGCGCCCTTCTATTTTATATATTTGCTGCTGGGCGGCGCCGGGATTATTTCGTCCCTTCGAAAGGGGCCCGCCTCGGCCCGAATACTTGCCGCACTGGCCCTCGCAGTGCCGGCGATCGTGATTCCGATTGTCGTCACCAGCCGGTTCCGGTATCCCATGTATCCATTTCTCGCGGTCTTGAGCGCGGTTGCGGTTTTTCGTTACCGGCAGGGCGATCTTTCAAGGCGCGTTTTTATTCTTTCCGGCGGACTGGCTGTCGCCGCCACCATTGCCGATCTTTTCATCAGCGCCCCGCTACTTTCGAGCCGACTCCTGAAATTATTCTCATAATCCGAAAAGCCCGGGGTTGGATCCGCGCGCTCTTCCATCCCCCGCGGACAGTCGAATCCGGGGAGGCTCCCTCGAGGACACCGTCCGGGTGTACAGTAGGGGTGATCCGGGATGGCTCGCATCTGCCCACCGCTTTTTCCACCCCAAAGGAGTTGGATAAATGATAAAAATATCCGGCCCCCATTTCACCGATGAACACGGACGCACGCTTTTACTGCGGGGAGTTAATCTGGGCGGATCTTCGAAAGTGCCCTTCCGGCCCGACGGCGCTACCTACCGGCGCGAAGGCTTTCTCGACCACCGCAAGGTGTCGTTTGTCGGCCGGCCGTTCCCGCTGGAGGAGGCGGACGAGCACCTTAGGCGTTTAAAATCGTGGGGGTTCAACTTTCTGCGATTCCTCATCACCTGGGAGGCGATCGAACACGCCGGGCCGGGACTCTATGACGAGGAATACATTGAATACGTGCGCGCGGTGGTGGAGAAGGCGGGCCGCTTCGGCTTTTCGCTGTACATCGATCCGCATCAGGACATGTGGAGCCGGTTTTCCGGCGGTGACGGCGCGCCGGGCTGGACGCTTGAGGCGGTCGGTTTCGACATCCGCCGGCTGCATGAATCGGGAGCGGCGGTGCTGCATCAATATACCGAAGGACCGCTCCCGCGGATGATCTGGCCGGCCAATGAAAACAAACTCGCGACCGGAACGATGTTCACGCTTTTCTTCGGCGGGAACGATTTCGCGCCGGCCGCCCGCATCGAAGGCGAATCGGCGCAGGATTACCTTCAATCCCATTACATCCATGCCGTCTGCCATCTGGCGGAACGTCTGAAGGATCTGCCCTGCGTGATCGGGTATGACACCCTGAATGAACCTGGAAAGGGTTTTATCGGCTGGCAGGATCTGCAACGCCCGGGTGGAAACGTAAAAGTCGGCCCGATGCCGAGCCCGTATCAATCCATGCTGCTCGGATCGGGTTATTCGCAGGCGGTCGGAGTATGGGAAACCAGCCTCACGGGATTCCGGCGCACGGGCAGCTGCATTATGAACGAAAAACGCGTCCGCGCCTGGCAGCCGGGAAAGGAATGCCTCTGGCGCGAGCAAGGGGTATGGGATCCGGGGGCGGACGGCAATCCGCGCTGCCTGCGGCCGGATCATTTCGCCGTCCGGAACGGGAAGCGGGTGGATTTCCCGCAGGATTACTACCTGCCCTTCGCGCGCCGCTTCACCGAGGCGATCCGCGCGGCGGATCCGAAGACGATGGTCTTCCTGGAAAGTTCGCCGGGAACCCGGCCGCCCAAGTGGGAGGCGCCGAACGCCGTCTACGCTCCGCATTGGTACGACGGGTATGTGCTGTTATTTAAAAATTTTTCGAATTGGCTGGCTTCCAATATACACACCAGCGGGCTGATTATCTCGCCGTGGTACATCCGCCGTTCGTTCGCCGAACAATTGAACCGGTACCGCTGCCAGGCGGCCGAGCTCCTGGGAAATCCGCCGGTGTTGATCGGCGAATTCGGGATCGCCTACGATCTGCAGGGCAAACGCGCGTACCAAACGGGGGATTTCCGGAAGCAGATCGGGGCGATGAACCGCATGCTGCGCGCGCTGGATGACACGCTGCTTTCCGGGACGATCTGGAATTACACCGCCGACAACACCAACAGCCGCGGCGACGGCTGGAACGACGAGGACCTCTCGGTCTTCAGCCGCGACCAGCAGCGCGATCCGGAGGATGTGAATTCGGGCGGGCGGGCGCTGGAGGCGCTGGTGCGGCCATATGCGCGCGCGATTGCGGGGGCGCTGTTGCGGATGGGCTTCGATTATCGCAGCCGGGTGTTTGAATGCGCCTTCCGGCACGATCCGCACACGGGCGCGCCGACCGAAATTTACGTTCCGAATTTCCAATACCCGAACGGCGCCCTGGTGACGGTATCCGACGGGACCTGCAAGCTGGACCCGGGGAACCAGACGCTCGAGTATTCCCATACGGCCGGCCGGGAAATCCATACGATCCGGATCCGGCCGAAGTAAGCGGATTTTTAAAGGATCAAACGATTCCTCGAGGCCTGACGGCCTCTCGGAATGACAGACTAAGGAGGTGCGTATGATCGACTGGAGCGAAAAATTCGCGCGCAAAGCAGGCAAACGGCTGGCGAAGGAGCGGGTCGGATGGCTGGTCACCGTCGGGTCGGACTTAACTCCGCAGCCTCGGCCGGTGTGGTTCCTGTGGGATGGCGAGACGATCCTGGTGTACAGCCAGGCCAAGGCGCGCAAGGTCGCCCATATCGCCGCGCATCCGAAGGTGGCATTCCATTTGAATACGGATGAGGACGGCAGCCATGTCGCGGTTCTGATCGGCGAGGCGGCGGCGGATCCGAATATTCCTCCCGCGCACAAGCTGCCGGCGTACCTCAGGAAATACCGCAAGGGCATCCGCGAGCTCGAGTTGACGCCGGAAGGTTTCGCCCGGGATTATTCGGTTGCGATCCGGATCCGGCCGACCAGCCTGCGCGGATGGTAAGGTCGTTTAGATTTTTTCTCCAAAGTAAAACCCGATTGAATGAGCAAGGTCCTGAACTGCGGTGAGATGCATCCGCCCCTGTTGACGAGGCGCGCGGGGGCGGTGTGCATCCTTCACCGCGTGGAAAACGCGCCCTTATGGATCCGGGAGCCTCCCGATGCGCGGAGATTGGCCGGGCACTTTTAGGCGTCCGATTTTCCCGCTTATGAGCCGAATCATCCAAAGCTTGAGCCCCCTTTTTTTTAGGATTAAAATGGCCCTTGCTCAGACGCCGGGGCGGCTCAATTACCATTCCATTCGATAAAAGGAACTCATGGAAATTGAATAGTGAAAAGGAACTCCCCCTCCCTAAAAATTGGTTGATGCGATTCTCCACCATCTGGGCCGGCCAGGCCTTCTCGCTGTTCGGGTCGATGCTGGTGCAGTTCGCGCTGGTCTGGTGGCTCACCGCCCGGACCGGTTCGGCCGTCGTGCTGACCGTCGCCACGCTGATCGCGCTGCTGCCGACGGTGCTGATCGGCCCGCTGGCGGGCGCCTTCGTAGACCGGCACAACCGGCGCTGGATGATGGTGATCGCCGACAGCCTGGTGGCGCTGGTCACCCTGTGGCTTGTGATCCTAAATATCCTCGGATGGATGCAGGTGGGGCATGTGTACGCGGCGATGTTCCTACGGGCCGCGGCCGGGACCTTCCATTGGCCCGCGATGCAGGCGTCCACCTCGCTGATGGTGCCAAAAAAACACCTGTCGCGGGTCGGGGGATTGAATCAAACCCTATACGGGATGCTCGGGATCGTCGCGCCGCCGACGGGCGCGCTGCTGGTGATGGTCCTGCCCCTGCAGTGGGTGCTGACGGTGGATCTGGCCACCGCGGCGCTGGCGGTGCTGCCGCTCCTGGTGATCGGCGTGCCGCAACCGCCCGCGCCGGCGGACCGGCCGGAGGAACCGCGCAAAAGCGTGCTGGAGGACATGCGATCGGGCTTCCGGTATGTCCGCGCCTGGAAGGGCGGAATGATGATAATCATAGTTGCGGTGGTCGTGAAATTCTTCCTCAATCCGGCGTTTGCGCTCATCCCCATTCTCGCGGTGAAGCATTTCAACGGGGGCGCGCTGGAGATGGGCTGGCTGGATGCCGCCTCCGGCATCGGCACGGTCGCCGGCGGCCTTCTGCTTTCGGTATGGGGTGGCTTCAAGCGCAGGATCGTGACGGTGCTGGTCGGATTGATGGGGATGGGGATCGGGATGGTGCTTGTCGGGCTGAGCCCTTCCGGGTTGCTCGCGATGGCGCTGGCCGCCATTGCGCTGGCGGGCGTGATGGGATCCTTGGTCGACGGACCGATCTTCGCGATTTTTCAATCGGCAATCGACCCCGGGATGCAGGGCCGGGTGATCTCGGTCTTCATGAGTCTGGTCACGATGACCGTTCCCTTCGGGATGATCTTCGGCGGGGTGTTCGCCGACCGGTTCGGCGTACCGCTGCTTTTCGTTCTCGCCGGGATCGTCAGCCTGGGCGCCGCCGGATTATCCTTCGCCTCCCCGGCGATCCTTGCCCTGGAGGAAAATACTCCGAACGCGGAAGGGATACCGGCGGAGGTACCCTCGGTCAAAACCGCATAATAGGATCCGCGAAGAACACGAATGTCACGAAGGAAATTTTCTAAAATCCTTCGTGCTCTTTGTGGATTTATATTTCATTGGAATTCGTAATCAGTTTATGGTACAACCTCCCAATAACCAGCGCGGAACCGCCTCACACACAAATCCATGGATTATTTGGAATCGTTAAATCCCCAGCAGCGCGAAGCCGTGGAATGCGGCGAAGGGCCGGCCTTGGTTGTGGCCGGACCGGGCAGCGGCAAGACGCGCGTCCTGGCGTGCCGCTTCGCGCATCTCGTGCTGCACGCCGGCATCGCGCCGCAGCAGATCCTCGCCGTCACCTTCACCAACAAAGCGGCGCGCGAAATGCGCGAACGCATCGAACGCCTGCTGGCGGCGGGCGGTGCCGACCTGCGCAACCTCTCGCTGGGGACTTTCCATTCGCTCTGCGCCCGCTGGCTTCGACGCGACGGCGAAGCGGTCGGGCTGCCGCGTGATTACGTGATCTTTGACAGCGACGATTCCGAGCGCTCGGTCAAACAGGCGCTGCTGGACCTCGACATCAACATTAAGCAGTATTCCCCGCCGGCCGTGCACAATGCCATCTCGCGCGCCAAGAACGAGATGCTC
>CAZYSF010000226.1:0-11108 GCA_964649635.1 uncultured Anaerolineales bacterium
GCATGGATGCGCCCGCCCGGCATTGCTCCTTGGTCTCCTTCTCGATCCGGAATCCGAGCTGGGTGGCGAGGCGGATGGCGCGGATCGAACGCACCGGATCGTCCGCGATGGCGCGCGGGGAGCAGGCGCGCAGGATGGAATCCTTTACGTCGCGCTCTCCATGCATCGGATCGATCAAGGCTGCGCCGGGCGAAAGCGGCAGGGCGATCGCGTTGACGGTGAAATCCCTCAGCGCCAGATCCTGCCCGATCGAGGATTCCCGCAGCGCGGCAAAATCCAGCGTATAGCGGCTCTTCCCGCGGACGAGGATCACGCGGCCGATCCCGCGCTCCGCATCCAGCGGGTAGAATGCCGCGCCGAGGGCATTCGCCACCGCGCGCGCCGCGTCCACCCCGCTGCCGCGCAGGACGATGTCGATATCCAGGACGGGCCGGCCGAGCAGCGAATCGCGGATCACTCCGCCGACGAGGCACGCTTCCGGAAACGCCGCGTGCGGCCGGATTTCCTCCACGATCGCGGGCAGGGCAAACCCGGTTAGGGCCGTGTTTTTTTTATTCTGCGGATTGGGTTCTTGATTCATATGCTCTCATGCCGGACCGGCCGGTTTCTCTTTCAACACCGCCACATGCGGGAGGTTGCGGTAATACTCGTCGATGTCGAGCCCGAACCCGAATACGTACCGGTCGGGGATGGCAAAGCCCCGGTAGCGGATCGGGATCATCACTTCCCGCCGCTCGGCCTTATCCAGCAGGACGCACACTTCGAGCGAGCGCGGATGGCGGGCGCGCAGAATATCGAGCACGGATGCCAGGGTGCGGCCGCTGTCGATGATATCCTCCACCACCAGCACATCGCGGCCGGCTATCGACGATGCCAGGTCGAAGGTAATCCGAACCTGGCCGGAGGATTCACGCGCGCCGGGGCCGTAAGAGGAGACGGCCATGAACTCCACTGTGTGCGGGAGCGCGAGGGCGCGCATCAGATCCGCCAAAAAGATCACCCCGCCGCGCAGAATGCACAGCAGCATCAGGTCCTTGCCGGCGTAATCCCGGTCGATTTGCGCCGCCAATTCCAGGACCTTGGCCTGGATTTCCGCGGCGGAGAGCAGCACATCCATCCCGGGTGGGGTAATCATTCCCTGGGTACCTTGTGATGCGCCCGGCAGCGCGCCTCATAAAGTTCACCCGCGCCGACGACGACCACCGGGTCGTGGGCGGCGGCCGGTTTGCCCGCGACAAGCCGCTGGGTGCGCGAAGCCGGTTCGCCGCACTGCATGCAGATCGCCTGGAGTTTATCCAGCCGTTCCGCCTGGGCCATCAACGCCGGCATGGGACCGAACGGTTCGCCGCGGAAATCGGTGTCCAATCCGGCGGCGATGACACGCACGCCTCCCGCCACGAGCCGTTCCAGGGCGCGCAGGATGTCGTCGTCGAAAAACTGCGCCTCGTCAATCCCCACCACGCTCGCGTCGTCCTCCACCAGCCGGAGAAGATCCTGGGCGGCGCGGACCGGCGCGGCGTCGAACTCGGCGCCGGCGTGCGAAGTCACCTTTCCGAACTCGGATCCGGCGTAGCGGGAATCAACCGCCGGATAGAAGACCTGCACCTTCTGGCGCGCGATGCGCGCGCGGCGCAGCCGGCGGATCAGTTCGTCTGTCTTTCCGCTGAACATCGGACCGGTAATTACTTCCAGCGAGCCTGTGGCAGGCATGCGTTACCCTCAATAAAACCGGCCCAAGTGTACCGCAGAAGGGATTTTTCGATTCGCATACACTTTAGATTCCGGAAAGGAAAACCATCGCATCTTTCCCATCCATCCTCCCCCGGTCCCTCGCATTCGACACTCGCGGGGACTTCACATCGAGAGAACACCGTTGTTCATAGATCCGAAAGGGGAGAGGCGGGATGGGATGGCGTCCGGCTTTGGCGGTGTGTGACAGCGAAAAGCGGAAAGCGTAAAAAAAAACCGGGCAGTCGTCGACTGCCCGGTTTTTTGAATCTTCATGGTCAAGCCGGCGGATTACGCCGCCTTGGTTTCTTCCGCGGCTTCCGGCTCCGCTTCGGCATCGCCCGGAAGGGTGAAACCGCGCGAGCGCAGGCGTTTCTTCATATCAATCAGGCTCTTGCGGCCGAAGCCCTCGATGGCGAGCAGGGCGTCGTCGCCCAGGGCGAGTTTTTCCATCGCCTGGCTGATTTTTTCGATCCCGGCCTTCTTGAGCGCGCCCTCGGCCCGTTCGCCGAGTTCGAGGATGGCCATCGGCTGATCGGTCGAGGTCTTGGCGGTTTCGCGCGCCTTGGCTTCGGCGACGTATTGCGTGCGCGCTTCCAGCTTCTTGTAGAAGCGGTCGACCTGGCCTTCGGTGTCGACGATGCGCTGTTCGCCGGTGAAGAGCGGGTGGCACTTGGAGCAGATGTCGGTGTGAATCGTCTCGACCGTGGACCCGGTGTGCCAGGTGTTGCCGCAGGCGCAGATGATGGTGGCGCTCGGGAAATATTTGGGGTGAATTTTTGGTCTCATCGGATTTCTCTTTCCGTCCAGAACCCGTAGAGGAACCGGGCCGCTGGGGATTGAGAGTGGCGGGCGTAGCTGCGCTGCGCCCCTACTTAGGCGGTTTTGGTTTCCCGGGGCAGGACGCTGACTTGACGCCGCCCTCCGCGGCCGCGGGCGGGTTCGAATGTGACGACGCCGTCGATCGTGGCGAAGAGCGTATCGTCCTTGCCCTTGGCGACGTTCACGCCGGGGTGGATGCGCGTCCCGCGCTGGCGGATGATGATCGTTCCGGCGTGGATGAACTGGCCGCCGTAGCGTTTCACGCCCAGTCGCTGGGACTGGCTGTCGCGGTTGTTCCGGCTGGAGCCGGCGCCTTTCTTATGAGCCATGGCTAATCCTCCGATCCCTTCTTGCCGGGAGCGATCTTTTCGACACGGACCCGGGTGTAATCCTGGCGGTGGCCCTGGGTTTTGCGGTAGCGCATTTTGTTCTTGTAGTGGAAGACGCGCACCTTGGGGCCGCGGACGTGTTCGAGGACGACGGCTTTTACCTTCGCCCCGGAAACGGTCGGCGCGCCGACGTGCACCTTGCCCTCGTCGGCGATCATCAGGACTTCCTCGAACTGGTAGGATTTTTCGGGTTCGGCGGCGAGGCGGTCGACTTCGAGGATGGAGCCTTCCGAGACGCGGTATTGTTTGCCGCCGCTTAGAACGATGGCGTACTTCATATAGTTCGCTCCTTCTTGGACCGGCGGTCACGCCGCTTGGGCGCGGGCGCCGGGGGAGTGGATTCACGCATTTGCCCCGGAAATGCTGCCCCGGGGCAAAGCGCAGGGATTATACCAGCCCGGGGACGGGTGTCAACGGGGCTGTCCCAACCTCCTCTCCCCCAGCCCCTCTCCCCCTTCCCCTTATGGGGAAGGGGGAGAGGGGCGCCGAAGACGCGGTGATCTTCCGCGTCGAAGGCGGGGTGAGGGGGTTAGGACAGGGAGCGTGTTGAGGGAAGGGGGAGAAGGGTGCCTCGATGTATTGATGGCCGGGCCTTCGGGGGTTGGTTTGGCAGAAAGAAAAACAGGGCGGATCTTTGGATCCGCCCTGTTTGTAATCACTTCGGAACGGGGATTATTTGCTGCCAATCGGGATCACCGACAGGATCCTCTGCTTGACCGCGTCATCCAGGGGGGCGTTGTGGGAGAGCGAGATCAGCCCCCAGGCGACCGACTTGCGCACATCGTTGTCTTCGTCCTCGAGCGCCGCGATCAGCGGTTCGATCGCGCGCGCGTCGCCGATCTTGCCGAGCACCTCGGTCGCGGCTTTGCGCATCCGCCACTCGCGGTACTGGAGCGCGGAGATGAGCGGCTCGACGGAAGGCGCGCCGATCTTGATCAGGCTTTCGGCCGCGGCCTCCCGAACCTTGAAGTACTCGTCCTTCAGGACGGGGATCAGCGGTTCGACCGCGCGCGCGTCGCCGATCCGGCCGAGCGCTTCGGCCGCCGCCTTGCGGATCATGTACCAGCCGCCGTTCTTGAGCGCAGTGATGAGCGGGTCGACCGCGCGCGGGTCGCCGATCCGGCCGAGCGCATCGGCGGCCGCCATGCACACGCCGTAATATTCATCCGAAAGCGCGGCGATCAGGGGCTTGACCGCCGGCTTGCCGATCTGGCCGAGGGCGTCGACCGCCGCCTTGCATACATCCTCGGTCTCGTAACGGAGGGCGGTGATTAGCGGCCCGACCGCCGGTGCGCCGATCTGGCCGAGCGCCCGGACGACCGCCTGGCGTTCCTGCCACTCGTCGCTGCGCAAGGATTCCTGATCCTTAAGGGTGGTGATCAGGGGTTCCACCGCCGGCGCGCCGATTGCCACGCATTCGTCCCACTGGCGCTTGACGATCCAATAATAGGCGCCGGCTTCGTCCTTTTCGGGCTTCCATTCAAGCTTGGTCAGGATCGCGATCGCGGCCATGCGCACGCTTTTATTTTCAAACTTAAGCGTTTTGACCAGCGGGTCGACGGCCGGGGAACCGATGCGGACGAGCGCGACCGTCGCGGCTTCGCGGACGGAATCCGATTCGTTTTTCAGCGCGCCGATCAGGGGCTCGACGGCGTGCGGGTCGCCGATCTTCCCGAGCACTTCGATCGGCGCGAGGAGCACATCCCCATTTTCCTGTCTGAGGACGTCGATCAGCGGCGCCACCGCGGCGGCGCCGAGTTTGACCAGCGCCTCGGCGGCCGATTCATGCACGTCGACTTCGCGGTCTTTGAGGGCGTCGATCAGGGGGTCGACCGCGCGGGCGTCGCCGATCCGGCCGAGCGCCTCGGCGGCGGCCTCGCGCACGTTGCGGGAAATATATTTCATCGCGGCGATCAGGCTCTCGACCGCGCGGGCGTCGCCGATCCGGCCGAGCGCCTTGGCGGCCGCCTCGCGGATGAAGATGTACTTTTCGACCAGCTCGTCGATGATCTCCTTCTCGGAACGGGTATCGGTGAGTTTCTGGCGGGCGAGGGCGGCTTCGAACAGCTCGTAATAATCCCACTCGAGGGCGCCGATCAGCGGTTCCACTGCGCGCGGATCCCCGATCCGCCCGAGCGCCTCCGCGGCGAATTTACGCAAATCCTCCCGCTCGTCTTTCAGCGCCGTAATCAGCGGTTCGACCGCCTGGATGTGGCCGATCCGGCCGAGCGCTTCAGCCGCCACCTCGCGCACATGGCCGGCCTCGTCGTTCAGCGCGGCGATCAGCGGCGCCAGGACGCGTTGGTCGCCGAGCCGGCCGAGGGTTTCGGCCGCGGCATCCCGCACCGTCCAATCCGGATCGTGCATGGAGGCCAGCAGCGGGTCGATGGCGCGGGTGTCGCCCAGCCAGCCCAGGCATTCGGCCGCCGCGGCGCGCACCGGCGGATGGTCGTCTTTTAACGCGGCGACCAGGGGCTTGAAGGCCCGCATATCGCCGATCTTGCCGAGGCACACCGTGCACGCTTTGCGGATATCCGGATCGCGGTCTTCAAGCATCGCCACCAGCGGATCCACGGCGGCCGCTTTATTGGCGGTGCAGCGGTCCCAATTCTGTTTGGCGATCCAATATTCCGTTCCGGTGGCGTCGTGGGAAGGCTGCCAGCCAAGTTTATCGAGCGTATCGGCCGCGGCACGGCGCGCATCCTTGTCCGGATCGCGCAGCGCGGCGATCAGCGGTTCGATCGCCATGCCGCCGAAGCAACTGATTGCATCCACCGCGGCGGCCCGCACGCCGTAATTCTCGTCGCGCAGGGCGTTGATGAGCGCCGGAACGGCGCGCGGATCGACGATGTTGCCGAGCGCCTGAGCCGCATGCGCGGCGACCGCCCGGTCCTGCAGCGCGGTGATCAGGCTGTCAACCGCCGGAGAACCCAGCTTGCCCAGCGCGGCCGCGGCCGCCTGGCGAACGTCTTTATCCGCGTCGTTCAGCGCGGCGCACAGCGGTTCCACCGCCTGCGGATCCCCGATCCCGCCCAGGGCGCGGACGGCGGCCAGCCGGACGTCGATGACCGGATCCCGCAGGAGTTCCAGCAACGGGGCGGTGCCTTCCGGTCCCATGCGGCTTAACGCCTCCGTTGCCGCGTTCCCGATGAACCCCCAGCCGGAATCCCGGATGGAGGCGATCAGGTGCGGGATGGCCTGCGGGTCGCCGATTTTTCCGAGCGCCTCGGCCGCGGCGCGGCAGTCCGCCAGTTCCCGTTCCGCCAGGACCCGGAGCAGCGGCCAGACGGCGGGGGAGCCGATGGCCGCGCAGGCGGCGATGTTCTTCTTGGAAATGTAGTAATAGGCGCTGGCTTCATCCTTGTGGGGAAGCCAATGCAGGGCTTCCAGGGCGTCGGCTGCCGCATGACGCACATCCTTATCCTCATCCTTTAGCGCGAGGGTGAGGGGTTCAATCGCCCGAATGTCGTTGAGCTTGCCGAGCGCTTCGGCAGCCGCCTTGCGCACGAACCAGGCTTTGCGGTAGCCGAGGGCTTTGGTCAGCCCGCGGACATTGCGCGACGCCAGCATTCGTTCGATATTGGGAGGTCCGAAAAGTGACATAGCATCCCTCTCCTCGCGGCCGATACCTGTCTGCCCGGTCCTGCTCCTCTCCCGTTGAAACGGGAGAACGGTTAAACCGCCCCTGGCTCAGGGGGGAATATTCGGCTGAATTGTGGACGAAAAAAAGAAAAACGTGTGATGCCAAAGGTGATTGCACGGTTACTCTATCATGCCGTTTGGCTTAGATAGTATAGGAGAAAAGTAGTAAGAGATGCATTAAACCGGTCAAGCCGATGGGAAGGTGGATGAATTACCTCGGGTTTGGAGCGCGTGAATAGCGGTAATCCTTCCGCCATGAAAATGCACGGGGATTCGGAAAAGCCGGGGGATCCGCAGAGAGTGGATCTAGCATGGGGTCGCCATTTCCAGTCCCGGCCGCCTGAAGCAAAGGAGGGTCGGCGGCGGAGCGGCTGTGCGAAGCCGCGGCGCCGCGCGACCTGCTAAGCCACCCGTGGGTATACCGCGGGCTTTTCCACACGGATCATCATCGCGACCATCGGTGGGTCAACACGCGACCCATGGGCGTGTTGACCCACCCTGCGATCACGCGTTCTCGATACGCGCTTTGCCGCTATTCGACCGGCTTTTTCCACACGGATCATCATCGCGATCCATCGGTGGTTCAACACGTCCGAATGTAACACAGACCTATGGGCGTGTTGAATTACCCTGCGGCCACACGGTCCCGATATGCGGCTTCGCCGCTACTCGACCGGCATGATTTCATCCCCCTGCAGCGTTCTGTGCAAGGATTCGAGGGCCGCAATCAGATTTCCCCGCTCATCGGCGCGCATTTTTTCCAGCCGCACCGCGATGCTAGATACGGTTTCTCCGCGGACCCGGTCGATGAGCGAGTTACCGCGGGTGGTCAGGCGCAGTTCAATCCGCCGGCGGTCCAGGACTGAACCCGGCCGTTCGATCAAACCTCGGGCGAAGAGGCTGTTGATCATATGGGAGACGGTCGGCGGGGTAAGCCCGAGGTGTTCCGCGACCTTGTGGAGCGCCGCGCCGGGGTTCCTTTGAAGGAAGACCAGGGTCCGGAATTGCGGGAGGGTGATATCCGAACTGCGGTGGCGGCGCATCTCTTCGCGGATGAGGCGCATCACGATGGGAACGACCTCCAAAATCTCTCGGGCAAGGGCTTCGGACGTATCTTTCATCTGGTTAGATAGTCTAAAAGTTAGATAATCTAATTATATATCGATTATCGGGTGTTGGTGAGTGCGCCGGGAAATTCCTTAAAAAGAGGGCTTGGATTGGTATAATTCACTTCATGCCCGAGAATAATGAACCGGAAAAACCCCTGATTTTCGCGGGAAAAATCCGCGGGGTGGACATCGACGAGCAGGTTCGCCGAGCCTACATCGATTATGCGATGAGCGTAATCGTAGCCCGCGCGCTGCCCGACGCCCGTGACGGGCTCAAGCCCGTCCACCGGCGGATTCTGTTCGGGATGCACGAGCTCGGCGTGCGGGCCGGCAGCTCCTACAAGAAAAGCGCCCGGATCGTCGGAGAGGTGCTCGGCAAATACCACCCGCACGGCGACATGTCCGTCTATGACGCGATGGCGCGGCTGGCGCAGGATTTCTCGATGCGCTATATGCTCGTCGACGGACAGGGCAACTTCGGCTCGATCGACGGCGATGCGCCGGCGGCCATGCGGTACACCGAGGCCCGGCTGAACAAGCTGGCCGAGGAAATGCTTCAGGATATCGACAAGGACACGGTCGATTTCACCGACAACTTCGACGGCACGCTCAAGGAGCCGCTGGTCCTGCCGTCCCGGGTTCCCAACCTTTTGCTGAACGGATCCTCCGGCATCGCGGTCGGCATGGCGACCAACATTCCGCCGCACAACCTGCGCGAGCTGACCGCCGCCATCCGCTACCTGATCGGCCGGTATGACGAGATGGACGAGGTGACGGTCGAAGACCTGATGCAGCATATCCACGGACCGGACTTCCCGACCGGCGGGATCATCATCGGGACGGAGGGGATCCTCTCGGCCTACGGCACAGGCCGCGGGCGGATCGTGGTGCGCGGCAAAGCCCACATCGAAGAGATGTCCGGCGGGCGCTACCGGATCCAGATCACCGAAATTCCCTACCAGATCAACAAGACCGCCCTGATCGAACGGATCGCCGAACTGGTGCGCGAGGACCGGATCGATGCGATCTCGGACCTGCGCGACGAAAGCGACCGGCGCGGGATGCGCATCATCATCGAGCTCAAGCGCGGCGCGGCCCCCAAGCCCGTGCTCAACCAGCTTTATAAATACACGCCGTTGCAAAGCACCTTCGGCGTGCAGCTGCTGGCGCTGGTCGAAGGCGAACCGCGGCTGCTCTCGCTCAAACGCGCCTTGCAGATTTACATCGAACACCGGCAGGTGGTGATCACCCGCCGCTCGAAATTCGAACTGGAACGCGCCAGGGCGCGGGCCCACATCCTCGACGGGCTGCTGATCGCGCTGGCCAACCTGGATGCGGTGATCAAGACGATCCGCGAATCCAAGGACGCCGACCAGGCCAAGGAACGCCTGATAAGCCGCTTCAAGCTGAGCGACCTCCAGGCACAGGCGATCCTCGACATGCAGCTGCGGCGGCTGGCCGCGCTCGAGCGGCAGAAGATCGACGACGAGCACAAGGAAATCCTCAAGACGATATCCTTCCTGGAAGATCTGCTCGCGCACCCGAAAAAGATCCTGACCGTGATCCAAAGCGACCTGGAGGAACTGGCCGCGAAGTTTGGCGACGAACGCCGGACGATGATCGCAGGCGGCGCCACCGAGGAACTGCGCGAGGAGGTCCTGGTGCGCGAGGAAGCGGTCCTGGTGAGCATCACCACGCGCGGTTACATCAAGCGCGTCGCGGCGCGCGTCTACCGGACCCAGGCGCGGGGCGGCAAGGGCGTGACCGGCCACGATTTGCGCGAGGAGGACGAGGTCGAATTTCTCTTCCCCGCCCGGACCCTGGATACGATCCTGTTCTTCACCGACAAGGGCAAGGTGTACAGCGAAAAGACACACCGCATTCCGCAGGCGGACCGCAACGACCGCGGCAGCCCGGTGGCGAATGTCCTGGCGGTCTCACCCGGCGAGACGGTGACCGCGGCGGTGGCGGTGCCGTCGTTCGCGGTGGGCGCCTTCTGCACAATGGTTACCCGGCGCGGAAAGATCAAACGCGTCTCGCTTCAGGAATTCGAAGATGTTCGTCCTTCCGGGCTGGTAGCCATCACGCTGGAAAAAGGGGACAGCCTGGATTGGGTGCGGGCGACGACCGGATCGCAGGAAGTCATCCTGGTGACGGAACACGGCCAGGCACTGCGCTTCTCCGAAAAGCAGGTCCGGCCGATGGGCCGCCCGGCGGCCGGGGTGGCGGGGATCCGGCTCAAGGCGGGCGATTCGGTCACCAGCGCCGAGGTGGTCGATCCGGAAGGCGATTTGCTGGTCGTCACCACCAAGGGCTTCGGAAAGCGCACGCCGTTGAAGGAATACACGCCCAAGGGCCGCGCCACCCTCGGCATAGCGACCATCGCGCAGAAAAGCATGGATGTGACCGGGCCGATCGCCGCGGCTCGGGTGGTGCGGGAAGGGGACGACCTGACCGTGGCCACCTCCGGCGGCGTGGCGCTGCGCACGGAAGTAAAAGAGATCCGGCGCGCGGGCCGGGCGACGATGGGCACGCATTTGATCCACCTCAAAGAAGGCGACACTGTCGCGTCGATCGCGCGCATCTCGGCCGCGGACCTCAAGGAAGCCGAGATCGAAACCGATACGAAAGAAAATCCCACCCCTGAAAAAAGCGGCTGACATAACCGGTGGATTTTGAATTCCGCAGACCGGCCGGATAATAATTTGTCCGGATATCCAAGATATATCCGGATAAAAAACCCCCAATATCTAAGCTGGAGGTTTATCCCATGTTTTCGAAAAAAAAGACCTCTTCCTTGCTTCTTGCCGGACTGGCGCTTTCCCTCGCCTGCAATACGGTCGAAACGCTAATTTCGGGAGCTACGGGAAACGATCGTGTTCCGCGGATGGCGGAAGGCGTCATATCCGCAGGCTGGGCGCACGCCTGCGCGCTGACCGGCACCGGGAAGGTCCGGTGCTGGGGATACAACGAATTCGGGCAAGTAGGCGACGGCACAACTGAAAACCGGAATGCGCCGGTCGAGGTCGCCGGTCTTCCGGAGGGGATCACGGCCGTGTCGGCGGGGTTTACGCACTCGTGCGCCTTGACGGCCGCGGGTGGAGTCAAATGCTGGGGCAATAATGAGTTTGGCCAGTTGGGAAACGGAACCGTTGAAAAAGACAGTCCGGTGCCGGTCGATGCGCAGGGATTGGGCAGTGGCGTAAAAGCAATCTCCGCCAGCGCTTCCTTTACCTGTGCGCTGCTTGCGGACGGATCGATGAAGTGCTGGGGGGCGAACACGAACGGCCAGCTCGGAAATGGAGGCCATGGCGAGGCGATTATCCCCGTGACCGTAAAGGGGCTTACCGAAGAGGTGACGGCGATGGCGACCAGCAAAGCCGGCCACGTATGCGCCATTTTAAAAAGCGGCGGGCTG
>CAZYSF010000227.1:0-2280 GCA_964649635.1 uncultured Anaerolineales bacterium
CGATGAGGCGATGAAGAAGACCCCGAGCATCGAGGGCTGCATCGTCGCCCAGATCACCGAAGATCCATGCGAGATGCAGGCGGGCCGGGATACATTCTGGCACGAGGAGATGGCCAAAGCCTCCGACGTGTGCGAGCCGGAAAAAATGAAAGCCGAGGATCCGCTGTTCATCCTTTACACCTCGGGCTCGACCGGCAAGCCCAAGGGCGTGGTCCACACCACCGCCGGGTACCTCCTGCACGTGGCCTTCTCGCACAAGTACGTTTTTACCATCCACGACGACGACGTCTACTGGTGCACGGCCGACATCGGCTGGGTCACCGGCCACAGCTACATCGTCTACGGGCCGCTGGCCAACGGCGCGACCACGATCATCTTCGAAGGCATCCCGACCTATCCGGACTCCGGGCGCTTCTGGCAGGTCGTCGACAAATTCGGCGTGACCGTGTTCTACACCGCCCCGACGGCGATCCGCTCGCTGATGCGCGCCGGCGTGGAATGGCCGGCCAAGTACAAGCTCGATTCGCTGCGGGTGCTCGGCAGCGTGGGCGAGCCGATCAACCCCGAGGCCTGGATTTGGTACTATGAAAACATCGGGCACGGCAAATGTCCGATCGTGGACACCTATTGGCAGACGGAGAACGGCGGGTTCCTGATCACGCCGCTCCCGGGCGCGATGACGACCAAGCCGGGCAGCGCCAACCGCGCCTGGTTCGGGATCGATCCGGTGGTGCTGCGCGACGACGGGACGCAGTGCGACCCGAACGAGGGCGGCAAGCTGTGCATCCGCCGGCCCTGGCCGGGAATGATGCGCACCATGTGGGGCGATCACAACCGGTTCATCGACACCTACTTCACCATGTACGAGAACATGTACTTCACCGGCGACGGCTGCCGGGTGGACGAAGACGGCGATTACTGGCTGATGGGCCGGATCGACGACGTGGTCAACGTCTCGGGCCACCGGATCGGCACCGCTGAAGTGGAGAGCGCGCTGGTGGCGCACCCGAAGGTGGCGGAAGCCGCGGTCTGCCCGATGCCGCACGACATCAAGGGCCAGGCGCTGTATGCCTTCGTCACACTGAAGGAAGGCATTCCCGAGAGCGAGGAACTTAAAAAGGAACTGATCGCCCACGTGCGCAAGGAAATCGGGCCGATCGCCACGCCGGACATCATCCAGTTCGCCGAGGGCCTGCCCAAGACGAGATCCGGAAAGATCATGCGCCGGATCCTGCGCAAGATCGCCGAGAACCAGACGGAAAATCTCGGCGACATCACCACCCTGGCCGATCCCAGCATCGTCGATAAGCTGGTCAAGGGGCGGGGCGGATAAGCCGCACGCATTTCGGTCGATCCACGGCCGGACGCAGCAGCAAACGCGTCCGGCCGTTTTCTTGTTCGTTGATCGACGATCGACTATCGACCATCGTCGAAAGTCGAAGACGATTGCGCTGAATGGTTTTCGATCGTCGATCGTCGATGGTCGATGGTCGTCGTGAATGCGGGAAAAAGCCCGCCGAAGAAAACACATGGAATGGGAGGAATTCAATGGCAGGCGAAAAAGTCATGAACCGCTGGTGGGTCGTGGCCGGCGCGCTGGTGATCCAGATCAGCCTCGGCGCGGTGTACATCTGGAGCGTGTTCCAGACTCCGCTCAAGGCCGTCTTCCAGGATTGGAGCGAAACACAGGTTACGCTGCCGGCCCAGATCGTGCTGGCGGCGTTCGCCCTGGCGGTCATCTTCGCAGGGCGGATCCAGGATTGCACCGGGCCGCGGATCGTAGCCACCGCCGGCGGGATCATCCTCGGGGCCGGGCTGATCCTCGCCAAGTTCACCGAGCTCTTCCCTTCGGGCACCGCGCTGGTCTGGCTGATCGCCACCTTCTCAATCCTCGGCGGGATCGGAATCGGCGCCGGGTATGTGTGCCCGATCGCCACGTGCGTCAAATGGTTCCCGGACAAACGCGGGCTGATCACCGGCCTGGCGGTGGCGGGGTTCGGCGCCGGCGCCTTCTTCTTCGCCCCCCTGGCCAAGGCGCTGATCTCCGGCGGCGCGTATGAGTTAATGGGCGCGCGCTTGTTCGAACTGCCCCAGCTGGGCGTGTTCAATACCTTCCTGGTCCTGGGGGTGATCTTCCTCGTTTGCGTCGTGGCCGGCGCGCAGCTTCTGAAAAATCCTCCGGCCGGGTACGTCCCCGCCGGCTGGATTCCGCCGCAGGCGAAGACGCCCGCTGCGGCCGCCGGAAAAACGGACCTGACACCGACCGAGATGGTCCGCACG
>CAZYSF010000228.1:0-2049 GCA_964649635.1 uncultured Anaerolineales bacterium
GTGATTACGTGATCTTTGACAGCGACGATTCCGAGCGCTCGGTCAAACAGGCGCTGCTGGACCTCGACATCAACATTAAGCAGTATTCCCCGCCGGCCGTGCACAATGCCATCTCGCGCGCCAAGAACGAGATGCTCGGCCCCGGAGAATTTCCATCCGTCACCCCGTTCGAACGCGTCGCCGGCAAAGCCTACCGCCGCTACCAGGAACTGCTTTCCGCCAGCCGCGCTGCGGATTTCGACGACCTGCTGCTCCTGGTGGTGCGGTTGTTCCGGGAGCAGCCCGAAATCCTCGCCCGCTACCAGGACCGCTACCGGCATATTCTGGTCGACGAATTCCAGGATACGAACGAAGTCCAGTACACGCTGATCAAGCTGCTGGCGGACCAGCGGCGCAACCTTTACGCGGTGGGGGATGCGGACCAATCCATCTACCGCTGGCGGGGCGCGGATCACCGGAATGTCCAGCGCTTCCGGAAGGATTATGCCGAAGCGCGCACGTATCTGCTGGAGGAAAATTACCGCTCGGTCCAGAACGTGCTGGACGCGGCGATGGGCGTGATCCGGGTCAACCGCGGGCGGGTGGAGAAGAAACTGTTCACGCAGCGCGGGGCCGGGCTGCCGATCGTGCTGCGCGAATGCTACGATGAAAACGACGAAGCGCGCTTCGTGGTGGACACCATTTCCGAACTAAGCGCGCAGGCGCCGGCCGCCGGGCAGGCGCCGGTCCGTCCCGGCGGTTGCGCGGTCATGTACCGCACCAACGCCCAATCCCGCGCGCTGGAAGAGGAATTCATCCGCGCCAATCTGCCCTACCGGCTGGTCGGGGCGCAGCGGTTTTACGGCCGGCGCGAAGTGAAGGATGCGCTGGCCTACCTGCGGCTGGTGCACAACCCGGCCGACGCGATCAGCCTCGCGCGCGTGATCAACACCCCCACCCGCGGGATCGGCGAGAAGGCGTTTGCCGCGCTGCTCTCGGCCGCGGGGCAGGAGCGGATCAATCCGGGGATGCTGCTGATTTCCCTTGCGGATGCCGGGAGGATGGCGCCGCTTGCCGCTATGCTGCCCGCGCGGGTCGGGAGCACCTTCGCCGCGTTCGGGCGGATGCTGGCCGATTGGCGTGCCGCGGCGGAAACGGAAAAAGTCCCGGACCTCCTGCGCCGGATCCTGAAAGACGTGAAGTACCGCGAGTTCCTCCAGACCGGTTCCGAGGAAGGCGACGAACGCTGGGAGAACGTGGAACAACTGGTGGCGGTAACCGAGGAATTCGAAGAAATCCCCCTCGACCGGTTTCTGGAGGAGATCGCGCTGGTCTCCGATCAGGATACGCTTACCGAGACGCAGGATGCGCCGGTGCTTCTGACGCTGCACGCCGCCAAGGGTCTGGAGTTCCCGGTCGTGTTCATCGTCGGGCTGGACGACGGATTGATGCCGCACGCCCGCTCGATGGACGATCCGGAGGCGATGGCCGAGGAGCGCCGCCTGTTTTATGTCGGGATCACGCGCGCGATGGACCGGCTGTACCTGGTGCGGGCCTTCCGGCGATCGGCGGGGGCGGGCGGGGGATTGATGGATCCGTCGCGTTTCCTGCGCGATATTCCGCCGGACCTGCTCGGCGTCGAGGCGTCCTCCGGACGGGCCACCTTCCCGTTTCGCCGGAACGTGGAAATGCCGCTGCGGGAATCGGCGGCGGCGGATTCCGGGCAGCGGGAAGCGCGATACCGCAGCGGGATGCGCATCCGGCATTCGCGGTTCGGCGAGGGGATGATCCTCGAGAGCAAGGTCCACGGTCCCGACGAAGTGCTGACGGTGGAATTTGAAACGGCGGGGCTCAAGCGCCTGGATGCGGACGCCGCCCCGATAGAGATACTGACCTAACCGCCTCACCCCGGGGTTGGGACATAACGAACGCAAACGGTCATCCCGAGGGGTCTTCAGACCCCGAGGGATCGGTTTCGAGTGGCATAGAATGCAATGTCGGATATGATCAGGTTGATTTTTCACCGAATTCACCGATTCCTCGGGGCTTCGCCCCTCGGAATGACATAAA